>CALXGZ010000097.1 GCA_944387975.1 uncultured Faecalibacterium sp. | reverse complement strand
TCGCCAACTCCAGCGCCGAGGCCCCCCTGTGGAACATCGAGAAGGTGCGCAGCGGCAAGCCCAACAAGTGGAACTACATCGACGGCTGCATGATCACCGCCTGCCTGAGCCTGTACAACACCACCGGCGACAAGAAATACCTCGACTTCTCGAAGGACTTCATCGACTGGTTCGTGCAGCCCGACGGCAGCATCAAGACCTACGACCCCGAGGAGTATAACCTCGACAACGTCAACCAGGGCAAGAACCTGTTCATCCTCTACAACATCTTCGGCGAGGAGAAGTACCGCAAGGCCATCGACGTGGTCTACAGCCAGCTGAAGGGCCAGCCCCGCACCAAGGAGGGCAACTTCTGGCACAAAAAGATCTATCCCTGGTAGGTCTGGCTGGATGGCGCCTACATGGCCCAGCCCTTCTATATGGAATACGAGACCCGCTTCAACAAGATGAGCGGCTGCATCGACAGCTACCGCCAGTTCATGAACATCCAGAAGCACATGCGCGACCCGAAGACCGGCCTTTACTACCACGGCTACGACGAGAGCCGCCAGATGTACTGGGCCGACCCCGTCACCGGATGCAGCCCCAACTTCTGGCTGCGGGCCATGGGCTGGTTCATGGTGGCGATGGTGGACGTGCTGGAGCGCATGGACGAGCAGCTGTACAACGAGTACCGCTCCATCCAGGCCATGCTCAAGCAGACCATCGAGGACATCCACAAGTTCCAGGATGAAGACAGCGGCATGTTCTGGCAGATCATCGACCACGGCGGCGAGGAGGGCAACTACCTCGAGACCAGCGGCACCGCGCTGTTCGCCTACGCGGTGCTGAAGGGCGTGCGCCTGGGCCTGCTGCCCAAGCGGATGCGCGCCTGGGCCGAGAAGGCCTTCTACGGCGTGTGCGACAAGTACCTGTCCAAGAACCCGGACGGCAGCCTGCAGCTGGACGGCATCTGCCTGGTGGCGGGCCTGGGCGGCGAGCAGCACCGCGACGGCAGCCTGGCCTACTACTACAGCGAGCCCGTCGTCTGCAACGACGCCAAGGGCGTCGGCCCGCTGGTGCTGGCCTACACCGAAATGATCGCAAAGTAAAACCCAAACAACAAGCCCCTGCTGTTCGTGAATGGACGGCAGGGGCTTTTGCTCTATCTCGATTTTTGTTTTGCAGGTTTGGACAGGCGCGTTTCAGTACATACGGAACTGGATGACCGGCTCGACGGCCACCACAGCAGCGGCGGTGGCCTCCGGCGCTTCGGTGCTTTCCGTGGCGGCGGGGGCTTCGCCGTCGGGGCTTTCGACCCCGCTGTAGACCGAGCCGCTGTGGACTGAGCCGTCATCCGCCCAGATGCGGGTCTGCTCCGCGATCTGTTCTGCGCTCCAGTCCATCTGCGGGCGGCCGTAGAGGGTCAGCTCGTAGCCCACCGTGTCGTCCGGCCGTTTCCATTCAAAGTTGATGCGGTCGGGCAGGACGCCTTCGGCGCGGACTGCTTCCAGCACGGTGTAACAGTCGGCGGCAAACAGCCGGACATTTTTGTCCCCGCTGGCGTCCCGGTCATAGGGGCCGTACAGCTCCACATCCATCCAAAGGCGGATGCTGCTGTCATCCAGGCCCCGGATGGTGTCGGGGGCGTCGGTCCCAAAATTGGCGTCTGCGTAAATGTCAATGGCCGACAGCTGCACCTCGTCCCGCAGTTCCTTGTACAGCTCGTCCTCGTATTGGGTGGTCAGGGCGTCCAGCTGGCGGCGCTGCGCCGGGTCTACCGCCTGCCAGAACAGCGGCACCAAAGTCAGGCAGAAGGCGCCGCCCATCAGCACGAGGCAGCCGAACACGGCCAGGAAATCGTACTTCCAGCGGCCGGGGCGGGCGGCGCACCACAGCGTCTCGGCGCCGAGGGCCACCAGCGCCAGCGGCGCGCCCACCTTGACCACCAGCAGCCAGTTAAAGCCCGGCGCAAAGTAGTACAGCAGAAAGCATACGCCCACCGCCATCAGGCACAGGCCCAGGGTGACGCTGCCCACCCGGCGGACCGGCTTTTCTTCCCGGGGCGGCTGCTTGGCAGCCGGCGGCGTCTGGGGCTTGGGCTGCGGGTTCGGGGCGGCAGCCCCGGCGGCCTTCTCATTGTTCCGTTCCGTCATGGTCCTCGTCCTCCTTTGCGCCGTATTCACAGAACTCGCCCAGCTGCTCGTAGGGGGCGAAGGGGTCGCCGGCGGGGTCCTGCTTTTTCTGCTGCGGGCCGCGCACCAGCCACGCGCCCAGCGCGATCAGCGCCAGGCAGATCAGCACGGTGGGCACCTCGCTCATCACATTGTAGATCGTGCGGATGATCCAGTTGTTGTTGCTGTTCCAGTACAGCTCCCGCAGGAAGTCCATCACCAGCTCTTCGTACAAAGTGTACAGGCCCACGGCCACCAGCGCCCAGCCGAACAGCTTGTGCCGGGTCTTGAGCAGCCGCTCGAGGCTGACGTCCTGCCCCAGGTGGAACAGGTAGTCGTCCCCGGGGGCCGTGCCGGCCAGCAGCTGGCCGCGCAGATTGAAGGTGTCGAAGAAGCTGGCCATCCACACGATGCAGCAAATGGCAATGGCAAAACCTTGCAGCGGGTAAAACAGGCTGGCGATCAGCACGGCCGCCGCGCAGATGCCCACAAGGGACAGTCCCCGCTTCATGTATCCCTGGTACATCTGCCCCGCGCCCGGAATAAAGGCGAAGCAGAAGGTCAAAAATCCATTCTTTTTCATGGCGTCATCTCTCCTATTCGTTGGCCGCGCCGCCGGTTCTGGCGGCAAGGCTGCTCAAAAAGCCGCTGACGGCCTCGTGGGCCTTCTGCACCGCCGCGGGCGCTTGGCCGGGGCGGGGCGGCGTCTCGTAGTCTGATTTGGGTACTTCGGCCGCGGCCGGCGGCGCGATCTGTTCGGGAACGTAGGTCTCCAGCGCCGAAGCGTTCCGGTCCAGGATCAGCCCCAGGCTGCCGCTGCGCCAGATGGTCAGCGCCAGCACCGCCGCCACCGTGGCCACCGCCGTGCGGCCGTAGACGGTGGTCATCAGATGCACCCAGATGGCCCGGCCCAGCGGGCGGCTCAGGTCCCGGGGCGGCGCTTCCAGCACATCGCCGGTCAAAAGGGCGGTGTAGCGGTCGAGACATCTTGTGCAGTAGCTCAGATGCTCGGCGGCTTCCAGCCGGCCCAGCTCATCCAGCTGCCCGTCGATCAGGGCCCGCAGCCCCTCGTCGGTCAGGCAGCCGTCCTCTCTAAACAGTTCCATCCCCGGTCCTCCTTTCCTGTTCGCGTTCCTGTTCGATCTCGGCCCGCAGCATCTTTTTGGCCCGCCACAGCTGGGCGTTCAAGGTCTTTTCGGGCCGGCGGCAGAGGCGGGCGGCCTCCGCCGGGG
>CALXGZ010000096.1 GCA_944387975.1 uncultured Faecalibacterium sp. | reverse complement strand
GCAAGGCCTACGCCTGCGCCATCGCCGTGGGCATCGCCGCCGCCGGCGGCGCCGTCGCCATGGGCATCCTCGGCGCCAAGTCCTCCGAGAGCATCGCCCGCCAGCCCGAGGCCGAAGGCAAGATCCGCACCTCGATGATGCTGACGCTGGTCTTTATCGAGACCGCCATCATCTACGCCCTGCTGGTGGCCATCCTGATCATCTTTGTGCTGTAAGCGCGGGAGGTGCCACGATGAGTCTCCCTCTGAACATTGATTTGCAGCAGATCTTTCTGCACATGCTCAACTTCGTCATCCTGGTGGGCGGGCTGTATTTCATCCTGTACAGCCCGGTGAAGAAGTTCATGGACCAGCGCGCCGCCCGCTATGCCGCGATGGACAAGGCCGCCGCCGAAAAGCTGGCCCAGGCCGAGCAGTTGGCCGCAGGCCACCCGGCCCAGGTGGACAAGCTGGACGACGAGCTGCGCGAGCGCCGCGCCGAGAGCCAGAAGATCGCCCAGGCCGCCGCCCAGCAGCAGCTGGATCGCGCCCAGGAGCAGGCCGACCAGATCATCGCCGCCGCCCGCAAGAGCGCCGAGAGCATCCGCGCCAAGGCCCTGGCCGACAGCCGCAAGGAGCTGAAGGAGCTGGCTGTGGCCGCCGCCGAAAAGCTGGCCCTGTCCTCCAGCCAGGACGCCTTCGACGCATTTTTGGACCTTGCGGAGGAAGGGAAACAGAATGAACAGCATGCATGAGCCTACCGCCCTCCTCTATAGCGCCCAGGCCCCCAGCGAGGCCCAGCGCCAGCGCTTTGCGGCCTTTCTGGCGCGCAAGTACCCCGGCCAGGCCCTGGCCCTGGAATGGCGGGAGGAGCCCGGCCTTGCCGGCGGCTTCCGCCTGGAGGTAGGGGCCGACATCTACGACTGGAGCCTGCAGGGCCGTATGCAGCAGCTGCGCCAGACCATCGAGGCGCTGGACGGCCAGGAGGACGTGATCCCCCTGATGCGCCAGGCCATCGAGGACTGGGCCCCCAGCGTGAAGCCTGAGGAGATGGGCGCCGTGCTGACGGTGGGCGACGAGATCGCCACCATCAGCGGCCTGCAGGACGCCGTCTACGGCGAGGTGCTGCTGTTCTCCAACGGCGTCAAGGGCATGGTGCAGGAGCTGCGCCCCGACAAGCTGTGCTGCGTGCTGTTTGGCGACAGCAGCGGCATCGAGGCCGGCGACCCCGTCCGCCGCACCGGCAAGGTGGCCGGCGTGCCCGTGGGCGAAGGCTTCCTCGGGCGCGTGGTGGACGCCCTGGGCAGCCCCATCGACGGGGCCGGCCCCATCCAGGCCGACGCCTATTACCCCGTCGAGCGGCCCGCCCCCGGCATCATCGACCGCCAGCCGGTCAACCAGCCGATGGAGACCGGATTGCTTGCCATCGACGCCCTGTTCCCCATCGGGCGCGGCCAGCGCGAGCTGATCATCGGCGACCGCCAGACCGGCAAGACCGCCGTCGCCCTGGACACCATCCTGAACCAGAAGGGCAAAAACGTCGTGTGCATCTACGTCGCCATCGGCCAGAAGGCCAGCTCGGTGGCGCTGCTGGCCGAGAACCTGCGCCGCCGCGGCGCGATGGACTACTGCATCATCGTCAACGCCGCCGCCAGCGACGCGGCCTCGCTGCAGTATATCGCGCCCTACGCCGGCACCAGCATCGGCGAGTACTTCATGCACCAAGGCCGCGACGTGCTGATCGTGTACGACGACCTGTCCAAGCACGCCATCGCCTACCGCGCGCTGTCGCTGCTGCTGGAGCGCAGCCCCGGCCGCGAGGCGTACCCCGGCGACGTGTTCTACCTGCACAGCCGCCTGCTCGAGCGCTCGGCCCACCTTTCGGACGAGAAGGGCGGCGGCAGCATGACGGCCCTGCCCATCATCGAGACCCAGGCCGGCGACGTGTCGGCCTACATCCCCACCAACGTCATCTCCATCACCGACGGGCAGCTGTTTTTGGAGAGCAGCCTGTTCTTCTCGGGCCAGCGCCCGGCCGTCAACGTCGGCCTGTCGGTGTCCCGTGTGGGCGGCGACGCCCAGACCAAGGCCATGAAGAAGGCCGCCGGCGCCATGCGCCTGGACCTGGCCCAATACCGGGAGATGGAGGTGTTCACCCAGTTCTCCAGCGACCTGGACGAGGCCACCAAGCGCCAGCTGACCTACGGCCAGGGCCTGATGCGGCTGCTGCGCCAAAAGCAGTACCACCCCCTGGCCCAGCACGAGCAGGTGATCACCCTGGTGGCCGCGCTGAACCATGTGCTGCAGGACATCCCCGCCGGCGAGATCAGCGGCGTGCAGCGGCAGATGCTGGACTGGTTCGCCGAACAGGACGCGGCCCTGTGCCAGCGCATCGACGCCACCGGCCTGCTGACCGACGACGACCGCGCCCAGATCCTCGATCTGGCCCGCGCCTTCGTGGCCCAGTATCAGAAGAAGGGGCAGTGATATGCCGAGCACCAAAGAGATCAAGGACCGCATCGAGAGCGTCCGCCAGACCCAGAAGATCACAAACGCCATGTACCTGATCTCCTCGACGAAGCTGCGCCGCGCCCGCGAGGAGCTGGAGCATACCCGCCCCTACTTCGAGGCGCTGCAGGCGGAGATCAAGCGCATCTTCCGCACCTCCAGCGACATCCACAGCCGCTATTTCTACCCGCCCCACGAGGACGACATCAAGGGCGGGCCCTACGCCTGCCTGGTCATCACGGCGGACAAGGGCCTGGCCGGCGCGTACAACCAGAACGCCGTCAAGGAGACCATGCAGGTGCTGGCCGGCCACCCCGGCTGCAAGCTCTTCGTCGTGGGCGAATACGGGCGGCACTACTTTACGCAGCACCGCGTGCCCATCGAGCAGAGCTTCCTGTATACGGCGCAGAACCCCACGCTGGAGCGCGCCCGCGAGATCAGCGCCATCCTGCTGGAGGGCTTCAACCGCGGCGCGTGGAAAAAGCTGTATATCGTCTACACCGATATGGAGAGCAGCCTGGCCTCGGCCGCCAAGAGCACCCGCCTGCTGCCCTTCCACCGGGCGCACTTCGCCTCCAGCGAGGAGGACCACGCCTCCGACAGCTTCGAGTTCATGCCCGACATGGTCACGGTGCTGGACAACATGGTGGAGAGCTACGTCTCCGGCTTTATCTACAGCGCCCTGATCGACAGCTTTTGCAGCGAGCAGAACGCCCGCATGACCGCGATGGACGCCGCCAACGACAACGCCCAGCGCCTGCTGGACGAGCTCAGCCTGCAATACAACCGGGTGCGCCAGTCGGCCATCACCCTCGAGATCACCGAGGTGTCGGCGGGCGCCAAGGCCCAGCGCCATAAGCGGGAGGCCGCCGCTACACGAAAGGATGTGTGACCCATTTGAATCAAGGTAAAATCGTACAGGTCTCGGGCCCTGTCGTGGACGTGCAGTTCGAGACCTTGCCCCTGCCCCGCATCCGCGAGGCCCTCAGCGTCCAGGTGGGGGATGCCGCCCGCGTGATGGAGGTATCCCAGCATCTGGACCCGCACACCGTCCGCTGCGTCATGCTGGCGGCCAGCGAGGGCCTGGCCCGCGGCATGGCAGTCGAAGCCCCCGGCCATACCATCCAGGTGCCGGTGGGCGAGGCCGTGCTGGGCCGGATGTTCAACGTCCTGGGCCAGCCCATCGACGGCGGGGAGCCCATCCCCGCCAGCGTGCCCGTCAAGAGCATCTACCGCAAGCCCCCTCCCTTTGAGGAGCAGAACCCCGCCGTCGAGATCCTCGAGACCGGCATCAAGGTCATCGACCTGCTGGAGCCCTACGCCAAGGGCGGCAAGATCGGCCTGTTCGGCGGCGCCGGCGTGGGCAAGACCGTCCTGATCCAGGAGCTGATCTACAACGTGGCCACCAGCCACAACGGCTACTCGGTGTTCACCGGCGTGGGCGAGCGCAGCCGCGAGGGCAACGACCTGTGGCGTGAGATGAACGAGAGCGGCATCGCCGGCAAGACCGCCCTGGTCTTTGGCCAGATGAACGAGTCCCCCGGCGTCCGCATGCGGGTGGCCCTGTCCGGCCTGACCATGGCCGAGCACTTCCGCGACGAGGCCCACAAGGACGTGCTGCTGTTCATCGACAACATCTTCCGCTTTGTCCAGGCGGGCAGCGAGGTGTCCACCCTGATGGGCCGTATGCCCTCGGCGGTGGGCTACCAGCCCACCCTCGCCAACGAGATGGGCGAGCTGCAGGAGCGCATCACCTCCACCCGGGAGGGCTCGGTCACGTCGGTGCAGGCAGTCTATGTGCCGGCCGACGACCTGACCGACCCCGCCACCGCCACCACCTTCACCCATCTGGACGCCACCACCGTCCTCAGCCGCAAGATCGTCGAGCAGGGCATCTACCCCGCCGTCGACCCGCTGGAGTCCACCTCCCGCATCCTGGAGCCCGACATCG
>CALXGZ010000095.1 GCA_944387975.1 uncultured Faecalibacterium sp. | reverse complement strand
CCAGCTCCAAAATGCCGGTGATCTTGGTCATGTGGCCCGAGAAGGTGGACAGGCTCTGCTCGATGCTCTGCTCGTCGCCGATGTCCACCAGGTATTCCTGAAAGACGCAGACCTCGCTGCGCTCGTCCGCCGGGATCAAAAAGCCGCACTGGGCCATGGCGCACAGCAGGCCCGCCGTCTTGAGGGTGACGGTCTTGCCGCCGGTGTTGGGGCCGGTGATGATCAGGGCGTCGTAGTCCGCGCCGAGGGCGATATCCACCGGCACGCATTTGGCCGGGTCGATCAGCGGGTGGCGCGCCCGCACCAGCGAGAAGGAGCCATCGTAGCTGACGGCGGGCTTGAAGGCCTTCATCTCCAAAGCCATGCGCGCCTTGGCCAGCAGGATGTCGATCTCCAGCATGGCTTGGTAGCTGTACTGGAACTGCGGCTCGATGGCGGCCACCTGGCCGGTGAAGGCGGTCAGGATGCGCTCGATCTCCTGGGCCTCCTGGGCGCGGTATTGCAGGATGCGGGCGTTGGCCTCCACGACGGCCTGCGGCTCGACGAAGACGGTCGCGCCCGTCGAGGAGACGTCGTGGATGATGCCGCTGATCTCGCCGCGGTACTCGCTCTTGACCGGCACGACATAGCGCCCGTTGCGGATGGAGACCACCGCCTCCTGCAGGTACTTGGAGGACTCCATGTTGTGGACGAGGCCCTCCAGCCGGTCGCGGATCGAGTTCTCGGTGGCGCGTATCTTTTTGCGCAGCTCCGCCAGCGTGTGGGAGGCGGTGTCCGCCATCGTGTCGGGCGCGAGGATGGCGTCCGAGATCTGCTGTTCCAGCCCGGGCTGGGGGGCCAGGGCGTAGAACAGGTCGTCGGTGGGCAAGGCGTCGTGGTCGGTCGAGCCGTACCACGCGCTCAGGTTCTGGAAGTTGCGCAGCGCCCCCGCCACCTGCAGCAGCTCCCCCATCGAGAGCACGCCGCCCTTGACGGCGCGGGCAGCCAGCGCGCTGACGCCCTCCACCCCGCCGAAGCGGGGCGAGCCGTTTTTGATCAGCAGGCTGTTGACGGCGTCGGTCTGGTCCAGCGCAAAGCGCACCTCGTCCGCATCGCACTGGGGCGTCAGCTCCAGCATTTTGGCCCTGGCTTCTTTGCAGACGCAGCCGGCGGCGGCCCGCTCGATGATCTTGGGCAGCTCCAGTGTTTTTAAGTAACTTATCTCCATTGGTTCAATCCTTTTTGCTTTGTTGGTCCGGGTCCCACGCCGAGAGGGACCGCAAAAATTTCAGCGAGTTCAGGGGCCTGTCCATATGGGCCAGGGCGTACTGCTCCGCCGCGGCGAACAGCAGCCCGGCGCTCGCGGCCGAAATGCGGAAGCCGAACAGCTTTTTGTCCTCGGTCAGGCAGATGTAGCGCACGGCGAAGAGGGCGCCCTTGTCCAGGTTGCAGGCTTTTTCCTCCTTGGCGGCGCAGCTCTCGCACAAAAGGCGCCCGTCCTCCGTATCCAGGCAAAAGCGCTCGCCGTCGTAGACGCCGCAGCCCTGGCAGCACAGCAGCTGCGGCTGGAAGCCGCACACGCAGCTCATCCGCAGCTCGAACACCGCCTTGACCAGCTTGGGGTCGGTCTTTTGCTGGCAAATTTTGTACAGGCAGTTCATCAGCAGGCGCAGCTCCGCTTCGGCCGGCTGCTCCCCCAGCGAGAGGGCCAGGGTGAACTCCACCATATACATGGCGACGCCCTGCGCCTCGAAGCTGTAGCTGATGTTGCGGAAGTCGGTCTCGTAGCCGGCCTCCACCGCGTTGTACATCCGCTCCTCGGTGTTGCGGCCGGGCCGGAGGACGAACTCCGAATAGCACAAAAAGCCGCATGCGGCGAACAGATGGTTCGTCAGCCGCATGCTGTTTTTGGCAAATACGCTGATCAGCCCTTTTTCAGCCGTCAACACTTTCAGGATCCGGTCCGCCTCGCCGTACTCGATCTCCTGCAAGACCAGGCCCTTGATCACAAAATCGTCCATTGCACGTCCCCTGCCCGCGGGCGTCTGGCGCGTCCGCCGCCCGCCTGTAGTCAAGATAATGGCAGATCTCCCCGGTCCGGGCAAACGCCCGCCAGCAGCTCTCCGCGTCCATCTGTTGTCAGCACCTCGCCTTCGGCCCGCGCCCCGCGGGCGCTTCGCTTTCTAGGGTTGCCCCCATCTTAGCGCGCTATCCGCGGGAAATCTGTCCTCTTCTGGCAGGCGCTTACCTGCGGGCGCTGTCCTGCCGGAAGCCGAAGCTGTTCAGCAGAAACTCGTTGTCCCGCCAGTCGGCCTTGACTTTGACCCAGCACTGCAGGTTGACCCGGCAGCCGAGGAAGTCCTCGCAGTCCACGCGGGCGGCGCTGGCGATCTTTTTCAGCATCGCGCCGCCCTTGCCGATCACCATGCCCTTGTGGCTCTCGCGCTCGCAGTAGATGTTCACGTCGATGTCCACGAGGTCGGTGCCGGGGCGCTCCTTGAAGCGCTCCACCACCACCGCCAGCCCGTGGGGGATCTCGTCGCGCATGAACAGCAGGGCCTTTTCGCGGATCAGCTCGGCCACCAGCTCCTTTTCGGGCATGTCGGTGTAGGCGTCGTCGTCGAAGTAATGGGGCCCCTCCACCGCATAGCGGCCCAGCAGCTCAAACAGCTCCTCGCAGTTTTTGTTGTCGCGGACGCTGACGGTGCAGACCGTGTCGAAGACGCCCAGCGCCTCCAGCTCGGCCTTGCGGGCGTCCAGCTCCGCCGGGTCTTTGACCAGGTCGATCTTATTGATCACCGCGATGGCCGGCCCGCCGCGGCGCAGCGCGTCGATCAGCATCTGCTCCGACTCGTTGATGCCGGGGTGCGGCTCGAACAGCATCATGGATACATCCACGTCCCCCAGCGAGTCGCTGGCGGTCTTGTCCATGCGCTTGCCCAGCTTGTTCTTGGCCTTGTGGACGCCGGGGGTGTCCAGCAGGACGTATTGCAGCGGCCCTCGCGTGATGACGCCGGTGATGCGGGTGCGGGTGGTCTGGGGCTTGGAGGTGACGATGGCCACCTTCTCCCCCACAAGGAGGTTCGTCAGGCTGGATTTGCCCACGTTGGGCCGCCCGATGACGGCCACAAAGACCGACGAGGTGTCGTAGTGGGGGGCGTTCTCTGCGTGTTTCTCGGTGTGGTTCAAAATCTTTCTCTCTTTCCCTCAGGGCCCGGTGCGGCCCTCGTTATTCCGTGTAGCTGACAGTGCGGGGCAGGCCCAGCTGCTGCAGCACGGCCTCCTCCCGCTCGCGCATGCGGACGGCCTCCAGGCCGCCGTTCTCGTGGTCGTAGCCCAGCAGGTGCAGCATCGAGTGGACGGTCAAAAGGGGCACCTCGCGCTGGAGGGTGTGGCCGTAGAGGTTGGCCTGCTCCAAAGCGCGCTCCATGCTGATGACGATATCCCCCAGCATTTTGCAGCCGTTGTTCTCGTCGATGTCGTATTTGCCGTCCACCCCCAGGGGGAAGCTGAGCACGTCGGTGGGCATGGGCTTTGCGCGGTACTGGTTGTTCAGCTCCGCGATGGCGGCGTTATCCACGAAGGTGACGCTGATCTCGGCCGCGCCCTCGAAATGCTCGTACTCCAGCACGGCGTTGCAGGCCCGGCGGATCAGGATGCGCAGGCCGGACGGCACTTTGACCGCTTTCTGTTCATTGGCTATCAATACTTTGTTGGACATGGTTAGGTCCGCTCCTTTCTGTTTTGCGGCGGGTCGCTTCTTATCATTTCCCTGTTTTTTACCGTTTGGCCGGGTGCGCGGCGGCCTCGTATGCCTTGATGATCTCCTGCACAAGGCGGTGGCGCACCACGTCTTTTTCGTTGAAATAGCACTGGGCGATGCCCGAGATATTCTTCAGCACCTGCAAGGCGTCCACAAGGCCGCTGCGGGTGCGGTCGGGCAGGTCGATCTGGGTGACGTCGCCCGTCACCACCACTTTCGAGCCGGTGCCCATCCGGGTCAGGAACATTTTCATCTGCTCGGGGGTGGTGTTCTGGGCCTCGTCCAAAATGATAAAGGAGTCGTCCAGCGTGCGCCCGCGCATATAGGCCAGGGGGGCCACCTCGATCAGCTGCTTTTCGGTCAGCCGCTCGAAGGCCTCGGCCCCCAGCATGTCGAACAGGCCGTCGTAGAGGGGCCGCAGGTAGGGGTCCACCTTCTGCTGTAAGTCGCCGGGCAGAAAGCCCAGCTTCTCCCCCGCTTCCACCGCCGGGCGCGTCAGCACGATCCGGGACACATCCTTGGCCTTGAAGGCCTTGACCGCCATCGCCACCGCCAGGTAGGTCTTGCCGGTGCCGGCCGGCCCCACCCCGAAGGTGATGGGGTGGCTGCGGATGGCGTTCAGGTATTCCTTCTGGCCCAGGGTCTTGGGGCGGATGGGCCGGCCCTTGGCCGTCACGGCCACAAAGTCCTCGGCCAGCTCCCGCACGCGCTTTTCCTCCCCGTCGTGGGCCAGGCTCATGCAATAGCGGACGGTCTGGTCCTCGAGGGGGGTGTGGTTCTCGTTCAAAAGCAGCATCCCCTCCACCGCGCGGGCGGCGGCGGCGACGTTTTCGTCCTCGCCGGCCAGGCGCAGCATGGTGCCCCGGCAAGTCGCCGTGACGGAGAATTCCTTTTCCAGCAGGCGGATGTTGCAGTCGCAATTGCCGAATACGGCGGCGGCCACTTCTACGCTGTCCAGTTCGATGCTTTTTTCAGCCATGTGATCCCTCCCGGGCGGTCCGTCTTTTGTCTAAAACCGCTGTTTGTATTTATTATATCACCAAAACTTTACAGTGGAAACTGTGAAATTTGCACAAAATTATTCTCGCACATTGAAGCGCTTTTCCCTTTCCCGCGGCACGCCGCGGCGATGTGCCACGGCCTACGCATGAAAAGACAGGAGAACTTCCGCAAGGAAAACATCATCATAAGAGCAGCGGCGTTTTTTACGAGCCAAGCTGATTTTGGCGGGATGCTGTTTTAAAGCGTCCAGAGCAATAC
>CALXGZ010000094.1 GCA_944387975.1 uncultured Faecalibacterium sp. | reverse complement strand
CAGCTCCCCCGCGGGGGGAGCCAAGTGCACGCCCGTGCGTATAAGGAAAACTTGGTGGTAAGGCAAAGTTTCTCAGGGCTTTACCTTACCACCAAGTTCGCCGGGTTCGACGCAGGTACGCTTGGCTCCCCCCGCGGGGGAGCTGGCACAGGGTGCGCAAGCGCCCTGTGACTGAGAGGGGAGCCTCGCCGCGGGCGGCGGGGTGCACGCCGCACGGCCGCCCCGCACGCAAAAAAGCGCCCGCAATGCGGGCGCTTTCCTGTCAAATCCCTGTATTGTATATTTTTTGCAAAAAAGAATGCTCTACTCCGCCGCGTCGTTCTCCAAAAAGCACACGGCGGTCAGCGTGTCGCGGCCGTCGCCGGGCTTGAAGGTCAGGTACTCGGCCTGGTCCTCGATGAAGGCGACGGCGTGTTCGGCCACGCCCTCGGGCGGGTCGGCCAGGGGGTCTGTGCCGTCCAGCGGGGCGCTGATGCGTATGGTCACGCTCTGGCCGTCGGGGGCGATGCCGCATTCGATGATGACGCTGCTGCCCTCAGCGCAGGCGCGGCAGCACAGGGCGAACAGCTCGTCCACCAGCACCGCCACCCGGGCGTAGTAGCGCCGCTGGATGCCGTTGTCGGCAAAGCGCTTGTTCAAAAAGGCGGTCACCTCGCCCGCGGCGGCCGGCACGGCCGGCACTTCGCAGTGGGCCAGCTCCTTGTCGCCCTTGCGGTATTCCAGCACCAGGGCCGCGTAGCCCACGCGGTCGGCGTCGCTCTGGCAGTAGGCTGCGGCCTCGTCGGCGGTAAAGCGCAAAATCTCCTCGGGGCTGCGGGCCTTGCCGCGGCTGCGGTTCAGCACGGCGCGCAGCTCCTGCTTTTCAAAGGGGACGCCCTCGGCGTTCTCCGTCGCGCCCAGGCCGGCCGTCTGCAAAAACAGGCGGTCGCCCTGGCGCAGCCGCAGCTGCATCGAGCGGTAGGATACGTTCTCGTTCAGGCCGACGGCCGCGTAGACCGGGGCCTCCAGCCACTCGTAGCGCTCGCCGTTGCGCATCAGCAGCGGCAGCGCGCAGCCGGCGTTGACGTAGGTGAACATGCCGTTGGCGGTGTTCAGCGTGCCCACCAAAGCGCACAGGGCCTGCTTCGCGCCCTGGTCGTACAGCTGGGCGTTGACGTCGGCCATCGTCTCCACCAGCGAGCGGCCCATGCGCAGGCGGCTGCGGATGGTGGTCTGCGCCACCACCATGAACAGCGCCTCGGCCATGCCGCCGCCCGGCGCCTGCCCCACCATGATGCACAGCAGGCCCGGGTCGATGAAGAAGTAATCGTAAAAGGTGCAGCTCAGCCGGGGCGCTTCCTCCACGCTGCCCGCCATCGAGAAGGTGGCGGTGGCGGGGCTGTCCCGCAGCACCTGCGGCAGCGCCGAGCGGCACAGCTCCAGCGTCAGCTCGCGGCGCACCGCATGCTGGGCCCTGGCGTCGGCGGCGCTTTGCAGCGCCTGCAGCTGCCGCTCCATCTCCCCCAGGCGCGCGGCGGCGGCCTCGGTCACCGCGCCGGCCAGGTCCTGCGGCGCGTCTGCGCCGTCGCGCAGCTCGGCGGCGGGCCGGCCCTCCTCCAGCAGGCGCTGCAGCCGCAGCAGGGGCTGCACATAGTGGTGCATAAAGCCCTCGCGCGCCGCCAGCAGGGCCGCCGCGGTCAAAAACAGGCAGACCGCCGCAAACCAGTGCATGGGCCTGTCGCCGGTGAGCAGGGCCGCCGCGCCCGCCGCCGCCGTCAGGGCCGCGCCGGCGTTCCACAGCCAGGGCGCGCCCGGGCGATTCTCCTTCCTCATGGTCTTGCCTCCTTGGCCGTATCCGGCCGCTCACGGGTCCAGCAGGTCTGCATATTCCTTCAGTTCCTCCCGGACCACTACGATGTCGTTTTTCCTCAGCTCGTCCACCGCCGCGCGCAGCAGGTGCCGCATCGAGATGGGCTCGCCGCAGCCCGCCGCCAAAAAGGCCGCCGCCAGCACGATGTTCTTGATATGGCCGCCCGACAGCCGGAACTTGCCCGCCAAAAAGCCCCAGTCGATGTCCTCGTCCAGCGGGGCCCCGGCCGGCACCATGCGGCGGTAGATGGCCTCCCGCATGGGCGCCTCCGGGAAGGGGAAGCGCACCACGTAGGTGATGCGCCGCATGAAGGCCGCGTCGATGTTGCCGATCAGGTTCGTGGCCAGGATGCACACGCCGTCGTGCTCTTCCAGCTGCTGCAGCAGGTAGGCCACCTCCACGTTGGCGTTGCGGTCGTGGGCGTCCTTCACCTCGCTGCGCTTGCCGAACAAAGCGTCGCACTCGTCGAAGAAGAGGATGCACCCGGCGTGCCGCGCCTCCTGGAAGACGGCCCGCAGGTTCTTTTCGGTCTCGCCGATGTACTTGCTGACGATCTGGGACAGGTTGATCTTGTACAGCTCCATATCCAGCTGGTTGGCGATGACCTGGGCGCACATGGTCTTGCCGGTGCCCGGCTCCCCCGCGAAGAGGATCGACAGCCCCCGGCCATAGCGCACCTTGCGGTCGAAGCCCCAGCCGTAGTACACCTGATGCTGGTAGCGGATGTGCCCGCAGGCCTGCTGCATCAGGCGTTTTTGCTCCTCGGGCAGCACGACGTCCTCCCAGGTATAGGCGGGGGGCACGCGGCTGGCCAGCTCGCCCAGGCGGTGCACCGCCTGCTGGTGGCAGCACTGGTGCAGCAGCCCGCGCCGTATGGCCTGCGCGCCCTCCAGCCGGGTCAGGCCCCGGGCCTGGGCGCAGGCCGCCGCGATCTGCCGCGGCGTAAAGCGGAACTTGGCCGCCAGCTCTTCCAGGCTGCAATCCGCTTCCAGGCTGGCCCCGGCCAGCGCGCCGCGCAGCAGCTGCAGCCGTTCCTGCTCGGTGGGCAATTCCAGCTCCAGCTCGACGGTCAGACCCTCCAGCCGGCCGCCGGCCCGCTGCGCCGAGAGGAAAAAGCGCTTGCCGCCCAAAAACTCCATCCGGCCCAACCGGGCCATCATGGCGGCGTCGGGGGGCAGCTGCTCCGGCCCTTCCTGGCGGTCCAGGTGGTACAGGCACAGGCAGGCCCCGGTCAGGTCGGCGGCCAGGGCCGCGTCGGCCGCCCGCTCGGCCCAGTCCTCGCCGTCCAGCCCCGCAAAGACGCAGCTGCGCCCGCAGCGGGCCATCAGGTGCTTGATCTGGAATTTTTTGCCCGTGCCCGCCGGCCCCGTCAGCAGGACGGTGCAGCGCTCGGGCCCGGCCATCGCCGCGTCCAGGCGGCGGGCCGTCTCCTGCTGGATCAGCAGCGGCGCTTCGGGCTCGTCCTCTTCCCCGTCCCACAGCCACAGCTCCGGCCGGCTGGCGATGGAGCCGGTGGCCAGGTATTCGCACACCACGTCCCGCAGCACAAGGCTGCCCTGGGCCAGCTTTTCGGGCTGGAACAGCCGCAAAAAGCCGCCCTGCCCGGCAAAGCGCGCCAGGCACTGCTCGGGCTCCTCCCCCGGCTCCAGGAACAGCTGGACGGCCAGGGCCGTGTCGGGGGCGCGGCGGGTCATGTCGTCCTGCAAATAGGCGAAGAGCTTTTCATACTTGCGGTCCACCACCGGCAGGTAGGCCAGCACCACGCAGCTGAAGGCGAAGTCGTCCAGGTCGAAGCCCACGAGCAATTCCAGCAGCGGCAGCGCCTCGTCCGTGCGGCCCATCCGCGCCGACAGCGCCGCCTTGACCGCGTCCAGCTCCGCCTGCTCGCCCGCGTCCAGCTGGCTGTACAGGCCGCGCTGGGCGGCCCGCGCCAGGTTGTGCTCAAACTCTTCCCGCGAGACCACCAGCCCCAGCATGTTTTTCAGCTCGCTGTCGGGCCCCAGCCACTGGTGGCGGCAGTAGTACTGGTACAGCAGCAGGTCCACCCAGGCGGACAGGTCCTCCAGCAGCTGGCCCTGCGTCTGGTAGCCGGCGTCGGGCCGGCGCGGCTCGATGGGCCGCAGTTCTTCCCGCTCCATTGCGCGCCTCACGGGGTCTGCACCGTCAGGGCCGGGGTCAGGCTGACCTGGATCACCCCGCCGTAGGCGCAGATCAATTTGCTTGTGTTGTTCAGCAGCGGCTTGCCGCAGACCAGGACGGTGGGCGCGCCGGGGGCCCAGGGGGCGGGCGTCACCGGGATGCAGGGCATCGGAGTCAGCACGCCCAGGGCCGCGGCCGTGGCGGCGGCCACCGTGGGGTTGGCCAGGCTGGCGCACATGCCGAAGGTGGGGGGCTTGTTGTCCATGATGGTGGCCTGCAGCATATTGCAGCTCATCACCGTCTGCTGGGACGTGACCGGCAGCACCGCCGGCGCCGCGCCGAAGGTGCAGGTGCACACGGCCGTTTGTACCACGGGGTTCGCCATTTATCTTCCCTCCTCAACTTCCCACAGATAGCTGCCGGCGGCCGTCTCGGCGCGGGCCAAAGCGCCGCGGCAGTACAGCCACACCACGCCCGGCCGGGCGAACAGCATGCGCGCCGCGCCGCCGGCCAGCGTGCGGGGCTGCGCCCACACCCACTCGACGCCCCGCCGGTGGGGCAGCGCCAGCGGGCGTTCCAGCTCGCCCACGCCGTCGCGCAGGCTGTGCAGGAAGGCCACCTCGGGCCCTTTGGCGTCCGCCAGCAGGTAGTGCGCCGGCGCGGGCAGGCGGCTCTCGGGCCCCTGGCAGAACAGCCGCACGCAGCGCTCCTCCGGACCGGGGCGGTCCTGCGCCAGCTTGAGGGGCACGTCCCCGCTCATCCCCAGCCAGACCGTCTCGCCGTCGGGCGCGCCGGCCACGCGCAGCGTCAGCTCCACAGCGTCAGGCGGCAGGGGGTAGCCCGCGGCGGGGCACAGATCGAGCGTCTGCTCCCACAGATCGCGGCCCGCCGTGACGGTCAGGCGCAGCGGCTCGAAGCCGGGCTGCCGCAGCAGCAGCTCGTGGGGGCCGGGGGCCAGGTCCTGCAGGACCAGGTAGCCCCCCTCCTTCCACAGCGGGCGGCGCAGGGGCTGGCCGTCCAGCTGGCAGTACGCGCCGCCGGGCAGGATGCGCCCACTCAGCCCGTCGCGCAGCCGCAGCACGGCGCTGGCCCGCCGCCGGATCATGTCCGGCCTCCCGCAGGGCGCTGCTTTGCGTCCACGGTGAACTCGGTGACGCGGCTGATCTTGCGCTCCCTGCGCGAGCGGATGGTGACGCCGGTGACCATCGCCACAAAGGACAGGCGGTAATCCTTCGAATTGTTGTTCCAGATCTTGAGGATCTGCTCCAGCGGGGTGCGCTCGATCAGCACATGCAGCTCGGCCTGTTCCTCCGCCGAAGAGCCGCTCAGGTAGCGCGCGGGGATCACGGGGTTATCCCGCAGCACCTGCAGCGCCGCGCCGATGATGCGGTGCTGTTCGGCCTCCTTCATCTGGGCCGGCGCCTTCGAGTGGGCCGTCACCAGATAGCGCAGCGTGTACCGGGCCGGGCGGATGCGCTGCACGTCGCGGTCCACCTGGTAATAGCCGGCGTTCATGTTGGGGCCCTCCTCCTCGATGTGGTAGAGGTAAAGGGTCAGCTGGTTGTTCTCGCTCTCGTGGGGGGAGCACAGGGAGATCATCTCCCGGTCCGCCAGGGGCTCGGGGGTCAGGTTGTCCCGCAGCATCTCCACCAGGGCGCTGCCCGCCTCCATCAGTGCGGTATAGTCTGCCATTGCATGCTCCTTTCAGGCGGCGTTTTCGGCCGCCTCTTCAAACAGGGGGCCCAGCTCGCCGCTGTACCAGCCAAAGTTCTGGGTGATCCAGCCGCCGGTGACCATGTTGATCTGGTTGACCTCGCGGCCGAAGGCGGCCAGGGCCGCGCTCAGCTCGTTCTGGGCCGCGGTCTGCGCCGACAGGGCGGCGTACCATGCGGCCTTGCTGCCCGCGCCGTCCTCAAAGGCCTCCTGCGCACCGGCGGCCGCATCGCAGGCGGCCTCAAAGCTGCGCCGCGCCGCCTGCACCGCGTTGTAGTCCTCGGTCAGGCTGGCCAGCGAGGTCATCAGGGTGACGCGCGCTTCGGCCGCGTCCTCGCCGGCGGCCAGCGCCGCCTCGGACGCCGCCTGGGCCAGCTTGTTGCTGTCCAGCAGCACCGGGTCGAAGTAGATCAGCACGTCGCCCAGGTCGTAGGCGGTGATGTCCAGCACGCCGGCCGCCTTGGCCTGCACGTCCAGCAGCAGGCGGTGGCTCAGGCAGGAGCGGATCTCCGCCTCGAGGCTGCTGGCCTGCGCCTGCAGCGCCTCGTCCGCGCCGGCCTCCTCCAGCAGCTCGCGGGTGCGGGCCAGCTCCTGCTCGAGGTTATTCTGGCGCTCGGCCAGCTCCCAGTAAGCGAACATGGTGTCCAGGATATCGGCCGCCTTGTCCAGCTTCTTACAGCCGGCCAGCGCGTCGGCCGGGGCCCCGTCGCCGTAGAGGGGGTTGCCGTCGCTGTCGCGGAAGAGCGACACCAGGGCCTGCACCACGTTCCAGCCTTCCCAGACGCCGGCGGGGGCCTCTTCCTCCTCGGCCTCGGCCGCCTGCAGCGCCTCGGCTGCCGCCTGGAACAGCGGGTCCAGCTGGTCGGGGTACCAGGCATAGTTCTCCGTCACCCAGCCGCCGGTGGTCATGTTCAGGGTGTTGGCCTCCCGGCCGAAGGCGGCCAGGGCCCCGCACAGCGTGCTGCGCGCGTCGGCCTGGGCCGACAGCGCGTCGTACCAGCCGGCCTTGTCCAGCGTGCCGGTGGCGTATGCGCCGGCGGCGCTCTGGGCGGCGGCCTGCGCGGCCTCGTAGCGGCCCAGGGCCGTCTGCACCTGGCTGTAATCCTCGGTCAGGTTGACCACCGAGGTCATGCCCGCCAGCTTGGCCGCCGACACGTCGCCGCCGGTGGCCTGCGCGAAGGCGGTGGCCGCCAGGGCGAACTGGCTGCTGTCCTCCACCGACGGGTCGAAGCACAGCAGCACCTGATCCACGGCGTAGACGCTGATATCCTCGATGCCGGCGGCCTGGCCCTGCAGCTGCGCCAGCGCGCGCTGGGCCTGGCAGGACTGGACCGCGCTTTCCAGCCCGGCGATCTCGTCCTCCAGGGCGGCAACGGCCGCGTCGTCCGCGTCCGCCATCGCCTGGGCGCGCTGGGCCTCCGCCAGCAGCTCCTGGGCGCGGGCCAGGTTCTCTTCCAGGTCCACCTGGCGCTCCGCCTGCTCCCAATACAGCAGCATGGCGTTCAGCATATCCTCCGCCTGCTGCAGGCTGGTGCACAGGGCCAGCCCCTCGGCGGGGTCTTTCTCTCCGTAATAGGGGTTTTCGGCGGCCGCTTCGGCGGCGCTGCCGTCGGCCAGGTCCAGCGCCGCCAGGAAGGCGTCCATCTGGGCCCCGCTGCCGCTGCCGTCGGTCAGGGCCGACAGGTCCAGCACGCCGGGGGCCGTTCCCAGCTGCCGCCAGCTGAGCAGCACGGCGTCCCCATTGGCGTCGTACAGGCAGCTGGCCTCGTAGTCCGGGGCCGTCACCGCCAGGGCCTCGTAGGTCCCGGCCGTCAGCTGCATGCCCTCCAGCGGGGCAAAGCTCGCCTCGCCCCGGCGCTGGGTGGCCCCGGCCGGCCATTCGGGCAGGCCCGCCGCCCGGGTGCCGGGCAGCAGCTGCACCCAGCCGGCCTCCTGCGGGGCGCTGAGGTACACGGCGTAGACCGCCGGCTCCGCCTCTTCGGTCTGGTAGGAGCACAGCGCCGTCAGGCCCAGCGCCGCGCTCTGGATCAAAAAGCCGCCGCCGGCGCTGCCGGCCGTCGCGGCCGTCCCGCCGAGGGCCGCGCGCAGCTCCTCCACGGGCAGCTCCAGCAGCCAGGCGCCGTCCAGCGTCCCGCGGGAGAACTGCCCCTGGTAGAGCGGCTGCCCCGCCTTGCTGTACAGCGCGCCGTAGCCGTGGGGGCGGCTGCCGGCCCATTCGCCCTCGTAATACAGCCGCGCGCCCTTATACCACTGCACGACGCCGGCCACCTCGCCCTCCTGGAACTCGGCGGTGATCCACTGGTCCCGGTCGAGGTACAGCCGGCCGCTGCCGCTGTACAGGCCGCCGGCAAAGCCGCCCTCGTACAGCAGCGCGCCGCCGCTGTCGTAGGCTGCGCCCTCGCCCTCATATACCCCGGCGGCGAACTGCCCTTTGTAGGCCGCCTGGCCGTTGGGGTGGTAGGCGACGCCTTCGCCGCTGGGCACGCCCGCGGCGAAATCACCCTCGTAATACAGCGCGCCGTCTTTGTACAGGCGGCCGCGCCCCTCGTACACGCCGGCGGCGAACTGCCCCTCGTAGCACAGGACGCCGGCCTCATAGGCCGTGCCCTCGCCCGAGGGCGTGCCGTCCACGAAGGGCCCCTCGTAGGCCAGCAGGCCCTCTTCATCGTAGCCCTCGCCCTTGCCCTGCAGCACCCCGTCCTCGAGGCGGCCGGCGTACATGGGCACGGTCTTGCCCTCGTCGGCATAGACGATCACGCGCCCCGTCCAATCGGGCAGGCGGCTGTCCTCCACATAAAAGCGGACGGTGAAAAAATGGCTGAGGATGAAGGGCCATACCAGGAAATACCCGATCAGCCCCAGCGATACCAGCAGCAGCGCCAGCTTGACCAGAAAGCCCTTGGCGATGAACAGCTGCCGCGTCTCGACATAGTCCTCCCGCTGGGAGGGCTTTTTCACGGCCGTCGCCATCATCTTCAGCGAGCTGTTGGCCACCAGCATGGCGTTGCGGGACAGGTTGGTCATCTGGCGCACCCGGGTGGTCACCGCCGTCGCCTGCCGGACGAAGAAGGCCCGTATGGTCCTGAAAAAGATCCCGAACGAGCGGGTCAACTGGTAAAATAAGTAGTTCAAAATAGTCCCTCCCACATGGCGTTCCGGCCGCGTCCGCTCAGAACAGGTTCAGCCGCACCAGGCCGCTCTTCCACAGGGCCATCGACAGCAGCAGCGCCAGCACCGCCAGCAGCGCGACAGCGATCAGCCTGCGCGCCCAGCGGCGGTCCTTGGGCTTGCGGTAGGGCTGCACCGGCGAGCGGCGCACGTAGCCGTCGGCGCAGACCACTGCGCCCGATCCCGCCCGGCTCCCCTCGCCCGGGGGGTCGAGCTCCTCCAGCTCGGGGGCCTCCCGCGGGCGGCGGGCCGCTTCGGCCAGGCCGCGGCCGGCGTCCTGCACGGCGCGCTCGGCCCGGCCCGACATGCGGCGCACCTGGTCCACCAGGCTCAGCTCCCGGCGCACCCGGGCGCTCTGGCGGCCCACCTCGCGGCGGACGGCGTTTTCGGCCTGCCTTTGCAGCAGGTCCAGGGGCGAAACAGCCATATCAGCTCCTCCTTTGTTCGTCCCGCTGCGGGTTCAGCCCGCACAGCAGGGCGGGGTCCCGCTCCATGCGGTCGGCCAGGTACAGGTAGTACCGCGCGCCGCCGTCGGCGGGGTTGTCGTGCACCAGCTCCAGGAAAATGCGCTTGGCCTGGCCGGTCTCGCCGCTGTACAGGGCGTAGACCCCCTGGCTGAAGCGGCTGACCGTCTGCGCCTTGCCCTTGCGCACGCCGTACTCGTCCCCGTCGAAGACCTCGTACACGCGGATGGCCTCGCCGTCCAGCCAGCACTTGCCAAGGTAGCGGCTGCCGTAGTCCTGCGCGCCCCCGATCAGGGCCTCGGTGCAGAGGATGCGGGCCTCCAGCCGGTCCGACAGGGCGACCAGCTCCCGCACCACCGAAAAGCTGGTGGAGATGGTGGTGGGCTCCATCCGGGCGCTGTCGCCGACGACGCCCAGCAGCACGTCGCCGATATCCAGCGCGATGTAGAACTTGACCGTCGGCAGCCCGTCGCGGATGCGGCCCTCGTTGAAGGCCAGCACCTCCTGCTGGATGGCCACCGCCGTACTGATGACGCGGGCGCTGTCGTTCTCCATCACCACGTCGTAGCCGTCGTAGGAGAAGTGGAACACCGTGCCCCCGTTTTTGGTGGCGATGGTGGCGGTGCGCTCGATGATCTGGTTGACGCTGTCGAACAGCAGCCGGCTGTTGGCCTGCTGGGTGTACAGCGGCTCGGGGAATTCAAACCACCCCATCATCACCGCCATGCGGCGCGAGACGAAGGTGCTCTTGTCCACCTCCTGGATCGAGCGCTTGCCCAGCAGCGTCAGCAGCTGCTCGGGCACAAAGCGGCGGTACGCGCGCTCCAATCCGTCGCGGGCGCTCTGCTGCGCCTCGAGGGCGGCCGCCGTGTCGCTCAAAGTGGCGGCCATGCCGGCCAGCTCGTCGCCGGTGGCCAGGCGCAGCCGCCCGCCGCCTTCCGGCAGCGCGGCGGTCGCCCTGGTCAGGCGGCGCAGGTCCCAGCCCACGGCCAGCAGGATCAGCACGGCGGCCAGCGCCAGCGCGCCCAGCAGCGCCGGGCCCGCGGCAAGGCCGGCCCCGCCGGCCGTCGCCTGGCGCAAACTGACCGTGATGGACCAGGTGCCCTGCCGGAAGCAGCAGCGGAAGATATCCCCCTGCTGCACCCAGGCCGTGCCCGCCTGGGCGGCCTCGGCCAGGGCCGGGTCGAAGCCCGGCGCCAGCGCCGCCCGCCGCCCGTCGTGGAGGTACCACTGGCCCTCCCGCCGCTGGGCGGACACCACCGTCACATCGCGGTAATCGCCCCCGTACAGGCCGTCCAGCGCGGCGGCCAGCGTCTGGGGCAGCGTTTCATCCGAGAACTGGCGCCCGCCGCTGCGGGCCGCCTGCAGCACGCCGCTGACGACGCGGCAGCGCTCCTGCTGGGCCTGGGCCGCCTGGGCGGGCAGCTGCACGCCCCAGCGCAGGCCCAGCGCCCCCGCCAGCGCCAAAGCCGCCAGCAGGCAGCCCCAGTGCAGGGCCATCGGGGCCCAGCCCCTGCGCCTGCCGCACAGCAGGTACCAGGCCAGCGCCGCCGCGGCCAGGGCCAGCGCCCCCCACAGCGCCAGCATGGCGGCGCCGTGGGCCGCGGTGGGGTACAGCAGGCCGTCCAGCCACGCCGTGCCCGACGCGCCCACCAGGGCGAGCTCGCGCCCGTCCAGCAGCAATAGCGCCCGGCCGTCCGCCGTCAGCGAGACGCTGCTCAGCCGGCGGCCCTCCGCCGCCGGCGCCAGCGCCAGCACGCGGCGCACCTGGCTGTTGCTCAGATCGCTGTAATAGACCGCCAGCTCCGCGCCGTCAAGGTAATACAGCCCCACGCCGCGGCGGGTCAGCCCTTCCACCAGCTGGCTGGGCGGGACGCTGGGGTTCGCCTGGCCGTTGACCGTCAGGCTGCCCGCGCCGCCCAGGATCAGCCCGCCCTCCGGCAGCACCGAGGCCGTGCCGGCCCCGTCCAGGGGGGCGCCGGCCAGCTCGGTCAGGCCGCCGCTGGCCAGCGGGCAGCTGTAGCCGGTGGCCACGCCGCCCGTCATCAGCACGAAGGAGATATTCTCCCCGTCCTGTGAAAACGCCGATAGCCGGGTCCCGTCCCTGCGCTCGACAGAGGACGCCCCCCGGCATGTCTGCTGCAATAATTGCTCTGCGCCGCCGGCCCGGGTCACCCGGTAGACCGACAGGGTCTTCGCGTCCGGGCTGTACACCCCGAGGTAGACCAGGTTCTCCCGGCAGGGGTAGAGGGCGGCGATGCTGCCCCCCGCCTCCTGGGCCAGGGGCGTCTCCCAGCTGTCGATCAGGCGGCCGTCCAGATCGAACAGCCGCAGCCGCAGCGCATCGCCGTCCCAGCCGGCCGCAACGGCCAGGTCCCCGGGGCCGGCGGCCGCCGCCTCATAGGGCTGGCGGCCCCAGCCCGTGCGCAGCACCGACGCGTACTCCCACGCCGCGGGCCCGGCCAGCACCGCCGCCGAGCAGACGGCCAGCGCCAGCAGGGAAAGGAAAAAGAGTAATTTTCTGCCTGTACTCATGGCCGCCTCCTGCTCTTTCTGCGTTTCCACCACAGCCGCGCCAGGGTCAGGCCGCGGCTGAACCAGTTTTGCTCCTCAAATTCTTCCTGTTCGGCCCGGATGGCGGCCGCGGCCTCGCGCCAGCGGGCGTACAGCGCCACGATGGAGCGGAAGGTCCCCGCGTCCAGCTCGTCCAGAAAGTCCAGCTGGGCCCCAAGGCTCGCCAGCTTGCGGGGCAGGATCTTCTTCACCTGGTCCCCGGCCAGCAGGGGCAGCTCCCGCGCCGTCATCTCGGGCAGCGGGTGCAGCACAAAGCGCAGCCGGACGGCCTGCTCGGCCGTGTCCACCAGGACGTTGTCCGACAGCATGGCGGCGCAGGCGACCTCCGGCGGGTAATTCGCCATTTCCAGCGCCTTGTGCAGCAGCAGCTCCGCATAGTCCAGCCGCTGGTCCAGCGTCCAGCGGTCGCCGCGGTAGAATACCTGGTCGATGCACGTCCCGCGGCAGTCGTCAAAGACCACGGCCAGCGTGTCCCCGCTGAGGAACATCCCCTCGAAGGCGGGGCATTCTTCCCGCGGGATGCCGGCGCAGATGCGGCCGTAGCGGTGCAGCAGCTCCCCCTCATACAGGTTGATCAGCCGGGAGGGGGTCTCCCGCTCCTGGATATCCACCGCTTCCACCAGGGCATAGTCCGCTTCGCTGCTCAGCACCCGCACTACCTTGTACCGTTCACGGATCAGCACCGTGTCCATGCGCGTTCCCCCTCCCGCTGTTTTATTCCACGATCACGAACGCGCTGGCGCGCACGTTCTCATCGGCGCTGGCCGTGGCCACGATCTCGTAGGTGCCGGGCGCCTCGGGCGCCTGGTAGACGCCGTTGCGGTCGATCGAGCCGCCGCCCTCGCCGTTGATGCTCCACTGCACGCCCTTGTCCTCGCTGCCCACCACGTCGGCCTGCATGCGCAGGGTGCCGCGGCGGCTGACGTGCGAGAATTCGGGCGTGACGGTCAGGCTGACCTGCCGCTGCGCCAGGATGCGGCTGGTGTCCCGCTCCGGCTTTTGGGCAAAGTAATGCACGGTCAGCCGGTTGCCCTCCACCATGTCGTGCAGCCACAGGCCGATGCGCATGGTGCCCCGCTGGGGGTAGACCAGGGCCGCCGCCTCCACCCAGGGCGGGGTGGCGGGGGCGTTCTTGCCGCGGAAGATCTCGCTGTTGCCAAAGTACAGCGCGGTCTCGCCGCCGGCGCCCTGGTCGGCGAACTCGACGCTCAAACGCACGTCCACCGCGCCGGGGCCAAGGCCGTGGGCGATCTCCTCCGAATAGACGCGGTTGTTCACCCGCAGGCCGCCCGGCATCGTCAGGTCCACGGTGCCGTGGGCCACGGCGTAGTCGTACTGCTCGGGCGCGGGGATGCCGAAGTCGAAGTGCAGCGTGCCGGTGGAGGGCTGGTAGACCGACTTGACGTCGGGCTTCTGCCAGTATTCCAGGCTGCGCACCGAGGTGGTGACGGCCTGCAGCTCCTGCCGGCCCGCGCCGGCGGCCTCGCGGCCCAGCCGCTGGCGGAAGGGCAGGCTGGTGACCGACGCCAGGAACATGCTGCCCGCCGAGTGGATCAGCTCCAGCTTTGCCAGGTAGATGGGGATGTCCCGCCCGCGCAGGTGACGCTCCAGGTTGTCGGTGCGCCGGCGGCGCTCCTCCAGCTCGTCCTGGCTGCCGCACAGATGGCAGCGCGTGGCGATCTCGATGTAATTCTTATAGCTGTGGCTGCCCAGCTCCAGGTCGATCTCGCCGCCGTTGGGGAACAGGGGGCTGTCCACCCCGGCCAGCTGCCGCGCCTTGAGCTGGAAGCTGGCGGTGTACACCCGGCGCTTTTCCCCGGCGCTCTCGCGGAACTCCAGCCGGATGCGGCCGTCGCCGCTGTCCACAAAGGCGCTCTCGCCTTCCAGGCGGAACTGCACCGGCGGGGTGCGCTCGTTTTTGACCACCAGTACCTCCACGCCGAACTCTTCCCCGGCGCAGACGGCCTCGGGCGCCGACAGCACCAGCGTCAGCTCCTTGCTGGCGTAGAGGATCGATACGTTGTCGCGGCCGGCGGCCTCCAGCAGGCCGCGGAACTCGGGCGGCTGCGCGGTGAGGAACAGTTTATACCCCTCGCTGGTCATGTTGCACTGGCGGCTCGCGCCGGTGTCGGCGCCCACCGCGTTGACCGGCTCGATGTCGGTCTCGTCGTAGGCCAGGCACAGGTAGGCGCTCTCCTGCCCCTGCAGGGTCTCCTGCCCTTCGATCATCTGCAGCTTGCGCAGCAGGGGCTCTTCCACCACCACCATGCGGCCCTGGTAGTCCAGGGCCATGCCGCTCTCGATCAGGAGGGTGGTGTCGTCGCTGGCGCTGACGCCCAGGCCGCAGACCACGCCCGCCCCCATCGACAGCCGGCTGAGCAGCTGGGTCTTTTTGCGCAGGTAGTTCTGCTCCACCTCAAAATCGCGGACGGTCAGCAGTTTGCCGTAAAAGTAGCGGTTGCGCACCACAGGGAAAAAGTCCGTGTTCCCACTCATTGGTTTCCTCCTCCAATCGTCGTGTCATAGTGTATGGTCACCGAGTCGTCGATGGCCGCGGGGATATAGTCTCCGATCCGGGAGTTGATCCCCAGATAGGTGTGCCAGTCCAGTTGGATGCAGGGCTTGAGCAGCACCAGCTCCATCTCGCTTTCGGCCGGGATCAGCTGGCGCATCCGCTCGAGGAAGCGCTCCATCTCCTGCTGCTTGGCGAAGGCGCCCTGCGGCAGCAGCAGGAAAAAGCGGTAGGGGTCTTCGCCGTACAGCCGCCGGTAGAGGGCGGGGTTGCGGCAGGCGGGGTCGTTGGGGTCCACGGCGAAGTGCTCGATGATCCAGGGCTTGCGCCCGGTCAGGCGCTGGGCGCTGCGCCGCACCCCCTCCACCGTGTACATTGCCTCGTATTCGTCCAGCACGAGGGGCAGGCGGCTGCGCAGCGCCTCCTCCCCTTTTTCCGGCTCCATGCACAGCCACCGCGCCAGGAAGGCCACCATCCCGTCGCTGGCGCTGGCGGGGTCCAGCTGGCGGGGCAGCGCCTCGATGCCTGCCTCCATCTCCTGGAACAGGGTGTTGAAGATGGACAGGTACCGGTAGGTAAAGTCCTGCCCGCGGTAGACGGCCGGCAGGTAATCCGTCATGTGGTCGCCCTCCATCCAGAGGGACAGCCCGTCCACCTGCGGCGGCTGCGCGCCGCCGGAGGCCAGCTCCAGCGCCAGCCACAGGTAGCGGCCGTTTTTTTGCAGCAGCAGGTCGGTCTGGGCCGTGGGCGGGCCGAACAGCCCGCGCAGCGCCTCCGACGTCAGGGCCTGGCCGCGCAGCGCCTCCCAGGCGGGCCAGCCGGGCGCGTCGTCCGCCCTAGCATAGACCCGGACGGCCGCCTCCGGCGGCACCCGGGCCAGCAGCTTCAGCCTGTGCCAGGCAAAGCCCGCCTCGCCGCTGTCCACCGGCGGCAGGCACACCGCCCCGGCAAAGGCCCCATCGGCCAGGCACAAAGCGTCGCCCCGGCACTCGATGCGGTCAAAGATGCCGCCCATCCACTGCTCGCGGCAGCAGAGGGTCCGGTACTTCTGGGTCTCACTCATAGCTTGCTCCTCACCCCCGTTCCGGCGGCCGGCTTCACGGCCGCCTCAGCTCCAATTCGATCCCTTCCAGCGCCAGCACGCCGTCCGGCGGGATCTGTAAGTCGCCCGCGGCGCTGCGGTAGCTGCGCTGGTCCAGCCCGCGCAGCTCCAGCCGCTCCACCTGGTAGACGCCCGGCAGCTTTTGCAGCGCGGCCTCCAGCTCGCCGCGGCGGCCCGGCGCGCCGATGCGCTCCTGCCGCGGCGCGAAAAAGGCCTCCACCGCGGCGCGGATCTGCTCCGGCCCGGCGCTTGCCGCGGCCACCAGCCGCCCCGTCACCGTAAAGGGGATATACTGCGCCGCCACGGCCTGCGTGTGCACGCAGATGCTGCGCCGCCGCTCCAGCTGGCGGTCCACCGCGTCCAGGAAGCGCCGGTCGGCCCTGGGCCGCCGCCCCTCCCCGGCCGGCAGCACCACCACGCAGACCTGCGCGCTGCGGCGCTGGTTCGGGGCTTCGGGGTCGTAGCCGGGCAGGGCCCTGGCCCCGGCCAGCCGCAGCCCCGGCGTCTGGCGGGCGCATTGCTCGTAGTCGGCGGCCGACAGGCACTTGCGGCTGTGGCTCAGCTCCTCCAGCAGGCGGGCCCGGCCCTGGGCCAGGGTCTCGGCCTCGCGGCCGCCCCAGGCCGCCTCATGGCGCACCGGCGCGCCGTCCGCCTGGAAGGCCAGGGGCGAGTCCGCCGGGATGTTGCCCCCGCCGCAGCGGGACAGCACCAGCCCGGTGACCATCACCACGCCCGCCCCCGGGCAGACCACCGCGCCGTGCAGCCCGTCCCCGAAGGTGACGGTCTCCCGCGCGGCGTCGTAGGTGAAGACGCGGTCCCGCGGGCCGCAGACCGACAGATCCCCCACGCAGCGCCACAGCGCCGGCCGGACGCTGCCGTCCCGCTGCAAAGTCATGCACATCAGGGTCAGCTTTTCGGCCAGGGCCGTCTGGCCCCCCAGCCGCAGGAAGAAGCGCTCCCCCGGCCGGCCCTTGGCGTCAAACAAAAGGTCGTTCTGGTGCGCCGGGTCCAGGCAGACCACCATCAGGTTGTCCGCCCCGGCGGCATCCGCGCCGGCGGCGTCCGCCGTCAGCTCCAGCCCCGCCTGCGTGGGCCGGGCCTCGTACTGGGCGCTCTGCCGCCAGCCGGCGGCGTCCCGCACAAAGACGGCCAGCGCCGCCGTGCGGGCCAGGGCGCTCTCGATTCTCACCGTCTGGCCCGGCGCGGGCTCCACTTTAAAGGTAAAGGACGCCGCGCGCGTCTCCTGCTGCAGGGCCTGGTAGCGCCCGGCCGAGACGCCCGTCAGGCGCACCTGCTCTTCGCAGCCGCCCTCCACCTGGCGCAGCCGCAGCCACCACAGGCCCGCCTCGTCCGGCTGCCAGCCGTCCGGCGCCGGCAGCAGCACATAGCCGCTCCAGCTCAGGGCCCAGGTCTCGTCGGCCAGCGGCGCGACCTCGCCCGCGCCCGCCATCTCCCACGCGAGGGTGCGCGGGGGCAGCGCCTCGCTGTCGGGCGGGTTGCGGCGCACGCCCTCCGGCTGGCGCACCTCGAACCACAGCCGCAGGCTGCCCTCCGGCCGGCGCGAAAAGCCCAGCAGCAGGCTGCTCTCCCCGCCCTCGGCCCCGAAGGCGAAGGGCTGGAAGGGCGTGCCGTCGGCCGCGAGGGCCCCCACGTCCACCCGGCGGCCCTGCCGCTCCACCAGCAGCTTTTCCAGCCGCGGGCGGCCGGCGGGGATGGGCTCGGCCAGCTCGAACAGCGCCTCCTGGGGCGTCAGCAGCCGGGCCTGCGCCGGGCGCGCCGGCGCGTCGGGGGCTATCTCCAGCGCGCAGCGCGCGGGGCGGGCCGGCAGCAGACGCAGCCCCGCCAGCTCCAGCAGCTTTTGCTGCACGGCCGGCGTCAGCTGGTCCATCTGGTACTGCTGCATCTCCTTGTACCAGGCCATCAGCTCCAAAAGGGTGATGCCCGGGTCGTGGGCGTTGTGGTCGGTCCAGACCGGGCACAGCCACGGCAGCCGGCCCTCGGCCTGCGCCACAATCTCGTCATAACGCTGGTCGTCCAGCCTGCGGGAAACCAACACAGGGCATCCTCCTTCGTCAGATCATCATTGTACGCGGACCACGTGGGCCCCGCTTTCCACCACGGCGTAGGGGAAGTCGCCGTCCCCCTCCAGCGGGGCCAGGCGGGCCTGCCCCTGCCAGTCGTATGCGCCCTCGGCCAAAACGCCCAGCACCCGGCGCACGTTCGGCGTCTCGCGCACGGTGCTCCACAGCTCGTCCATGCGGATCTGCGCGCCGATGGGCCGGCCGTGCCAGGTCTCGCCGGTCAGCGCCCGCAGGCGCCGGACGATGTCCTGCTGGGTGTCGGCGGCCAGCTCCGGCCGCTCCAGTTCCACCGTGATGCGGGTGTTCACGGTCAGGATGGTGGCGGGGCACACATGCAGCCGCCCCTCGGCCACCAGGCAGCAGGAACAGCGCCCGCTGAGGTATTCATACACCTGCTGGCACAAGGCCTCGTCCCCTTCGCCCGCCTGGCTGTAGCCGGCCAGCACCACCGTCACGTGGCCGGCCCTGGGCCGGCCCTCGGGGTCCCGCCCCGAAAAGCAGCGCACATGCTGCACCTGGGGGAAGGCCTGGCGCACCAGGTCCTCGTAGTCGCGGCTGCCGGCCGCGCGCCCGCGGGTGCGCAGGTGGCGGCTGCCGCGCCGCTCGATCTCGTCCATCGTCAGGCGGCCGGTGCCGCCGCTCATGGGCGTCAGGTTCGTCACCTGGCTGATGCGGGGCAGCCCCTCCAGCAGGGACTGCACCGCCCCCGCCGGCACGTTGCCGCGCGTGCCGCCGCCGCTGGCGTAGCGCACCAGGATGTTGTGGTCCCCGGCGGGGGGCACCCGGCCCTGCCGCCCGTCGCCGAAGCGGATGACGCCCAGATAGGGGTCCAGGGTGTAGACCCTGTCCTCGCTGCCGGCCAGGGCCAGGTCGGCCGTCTCGGTCCAGCGCACCCAGCAGCGGCGCAGCAGGTGCTCTTCGCGCTCGAGGCGCACGCGCTCGGGCATGGCCCGGGCCAGCTCCTCGGCGCCGGCGGCCGTCAGGGCCTCCATCTCGTCCACCCAGACGTCGCAGTCCTGCACGGGGCTGGCCAGCAGCCGCAGGGTCTTGCCGGCCTCGTATACGCCGGTGTCGAAGCGCTGCTCCGGCTCGCGCCGGCATTGCAGCGCCGGCGCCACGTTGGGCAGGATGGCCGACACCACCGGGGCGGGCCCGGGGCGGGCCTGGCTGCGGCTGAGCCTCAGCCAGCAGCCCTCCGCCCCGAACAGGCTGCGCACGGGGGCAGCCTCGGGCAAAAAGAGGAACATCGCGCCGCTGTGCTGCAGCTGTTCGGTCTCGTCCACGGCCCGCACCGGCTCAAAGCGCTTGCCGTTCCACTGCTCCCACAGCAGCTGCGCGCCCAGGCGGGCGCGGCCCTGCACCCGGAAGTACAGCGACAGCGGCATCGCATGGGGCGAGCGGTCGAAGCGCAGGTACACCGCCGGCGCGCCGGGCTCCAGCGCCTCCAGCAAAGTCAGGGCCAGGTCGTTCACGCGGGCGGCGTCCGCCTGCTCGCGGTGCAGGCCGTTGTTGTCGCTGGCGGCCCACTGTGCCGGGACGGGCTGCTCGTACTGCCATTGCAGCTGCGCGCCCTTACAGAAGGGCACGATCCAGCGCTGGTGCAAAGAATAGGCGTTTTCCACCTCCGTCACGCGGGCGCGGATGTAATAGCCGTTTTCGGCGTTGACCTCGGCGGGCTGCAGGTCCTCCGGCACGCAGAAGATCAGCTCGTAGGGCCCCTCCTGCTTGCAGGAGAAGGGGTTGCGGCTGCCCGATACCGCTAGCTGCCGCCAGCCCAGGCCGTTGTAATACTCCCAGACCACGCCCGCCACGCGCACGTCGTCGGGCTTTTGCGCCACGACGCTGCGCTTGTCGATGATGGCCTGGTTGAACTGGTAGACCGGCCCGCTCTCGGGCGGGTCGAACACGATGGGACTCAGGTCCAGGTGCAGCGCCGCGCGGGCCCCGCGCTTGGTGAGCGCCGCGTCGCTGCGGACGTAGAACAGATCGTAGGCCGCCGGCCGCTGGCCGAAGCAGTAGCCCTCGCCCTCGATGGGCACGTCCCCGGCAAACAGGGCCTGGGCCGGGCAGGGGGCCAGCGGGGCGCTGCTGAGGGCGGTCTGCCGTATGGTCAGCGCCAGGGGCGCGCCGCCGCTGCAGCGGATGCAGATGCGGTCGGCCTCGTCCGGCTCCAGCGGCAGGCTGCTGCGCTTTTCCAGCAGGATGCGCCCGCCCTCGGCCCGCACCTTGTCGAAGGGCAGCCACACGCCGCCGTGGCGGTACTGCCACTTCATGCCTTCGGCGGCCAGCAGGCGCGCGGTCTCGTCCTCCTGGTAGCGCACGCCCTGGCGCAGCTCCACCGTCACGGCCGCGGGGCCCTCCAGGCGCAGGACGCTGTTCTCCGCCAGCGTAAAGCTGTGGCATTGCAGCGCCTCGCCGCCGGGCGCGAACAGCGCCTGCGGCCGCGTCAGGTCCAGCCGGTACAGCGCGTCGGCGCGGGGGTCGGCGTAGTACAGGTCCAGCAGGCGGGCGGGGGTGGCCTCGATGGTGCGCTGCGTCTCGTAGACGACGTCGCCGCCCTCCGCGTCCGAGGTGAAGACCTGCGTGCCCGAGCGCACCGGCACGGGCTGCTCGACCGTGTCGTGCGGGGTAAAGACCATCTCGCCCCGGGCGGGCACGGGGCCCGGCTCCTGGAAGCCGATCTGGTTGAGGAACTCGACGTACAATTTGCCCGGCAACGCGTTCACCCGGTCCACCGTCTGCTGGAACATGGTGCAGAACAGCTCGGCCAGGGCCGCGCCGGGGTCGTCCTCGGGCTGCTCATAGCGCCACTCGGGGGTATAGCTGCGGGCCAGGGCGGCCACCTGGGCGCGGATGGCGTCCAAGTCCCGCGGGTCCAGTACGGGGTGTTTCATTCGCTGCCCCCTCCTTCCGATCCTTCTGTCAGATAGAAGGGATAGACGTGGTTATAGCGGTTGTTGGTCGAGCGTACGGTGTAGCTCACCTCGATCAGGATCGCGCCGGTCTGCCTATCCATCTGCCGGCAGCTGACCGTCACGGCGGTGATGCGCGGCTCCTGATAGAGCAGCTGCTCGCGCACATGGCGGGCGATGCTCTCCCGTGTGGAACTGGAGGAAGGCGCGAAGGTATACTCCATGACGTTGGTGCCAAAGCCCGGGCGCATGACGCGCTCGCCCTGCATGGTGTTCAGGATGATGCCGATGGCCTCCCGGATATCCTCCTCGCCGCCGGCCATCGCGAACTTGCCCGTCCGCGGGTCCACCTGCAGCGGGAACTTCAGCCCCCGGCCCAGGAACTCCTTTCCATTCATGTTCACACTCTCCTCCCGTTCCGCCGGTCTGCGGCCAGCCGGTTTGCGGCCCGCCGGTCTGCGGTCCGGCTCAGTTGATCTTGACCATCGCGCCCTTCAAGCTCGCCGGGCCGCCGGCGCTCAGGTCCAGGCTGGCGCTGGCCTTCACCTTGGCCGTGGCCCCCTGCAAGCTCAAGTCGCCCTGCGCCTTGCCGCTGATCTGGCCCTGGGCCTTGGCCTCGATGTTGCCGGCCTCGGCCGCCAGCTTGCCGCTGCACTTGAGCGTCAGGCTGCCGCCGCTCTCCAGCGTGATGGTGGTGTCGCCCGCGCTGAGGGTCAGCTTCTTGTCGCATTTCAGCTCGGCCTCGCCGGTCTTGAAGTTCAGCGTCAGGGCGTTTTTGCCGTCCTTGTCCTGTAAGGCGGCGGTCTGCTGCTCGTCGTCCAGCCGCAGCACCGCCCCCGAGGGCATCGTCAGCGTGACGGTCTGCTTTTTGTCCACGTCGTGCAGCGTCAGGTCGATCTTGTTCGGGGTGCGGATGGCGTAATCCTCCACCTTGCCGTCCTGGATGACGAAGGGCGGCATCTGCTACCTCCTTTGCGCGAATTTGTCTTTTCATCCATATCGCTCTCCCTTCGTGTTTATTTATGACAAGCCCACCGGGACGGATCCCCGCAGGGTAGTCACCATAAGAAAAAGGCAGCAGATTTCTCTGCTGCCCCATCAGAAAATATGAGATGCAGTTATTCGCTTGTTATAGGGCTTCTACTATCTCCACAAACTGCCCATGCTCACCGCTCCGTGTGGCAGATTTTCCTCATCGCGGAACACCATGTAATAGTGGTACCGTTTCCCCGCCACATTTCGCCAAGCCGCACCCAGATCAATTTTCTCGCGGCTGTCATCGTTTTTCAGGTGCTCACTCTTGGTTTCAGCAAAGATGATTTTGCCGCTCTTGGTCATAATCATAATGTCAGGGTAGTGGTTGAAGTACCCGTTGATGGCAAAACCGTGCCGGGCGATATTCCGGTGCCACCACAGCACATTGGGAATAGCCGTCAGCCGTTTCACCAAGTCCTGTTCCAGCGCGTTCATGTCCCCCTCAGCTTCATAGAGCGCTTTCCTGTAAATCGCCGCCATCCACCATGTTCAGCTTGTCCAACTGGTGAATCATCATGTCCTTGCACTGGCGCACACGGCTTTCCGGCGGCAAACGGGTCGTTGTCCGAACCCTGCACTGCCTGATTGTATGCGTCTCCCGCCTGCTGGGCCCCGGCAAACATACTGTCTGCTTTCGGGGCGGATTCCGGCGAATTTTCGCTCTCCCTGCGCCTTTGCAGCTCTGCCCCGATGGATTTCCCCATCCAGCCCGGCAAAATCCTCCCGCGGGGCCTCCGGTTCGATGATTGGGAGCTGCTCCGGTACGGGCGCAGGATACGCCCCAAAATCTGCTCCACATCCACCTGACTGGTCTTGTCAGCCAGAATATAGGCGAACGGGCAGTCCCAGCCCTCTTTCAGCGCGTTTACCGTGATGATGTACCGCACCGGACAATCCGGGGACAGCAAATCCACATTTTTCAGCTCGTTTACATCAGCGGCACGGATGGCGATGCGTTCGGCGGGAATCCCCGCGTTTACCAGCTCTGCCCGCAGCTTTTCAAAAGTGGTCGCGTCCTCCTTACCCTTTGGCTGGGCTTGAAACAGGGCAATGGGGCGGATATACTTTCCACCATTCTGATATTCCGCCGTAGCGATTTCTTCCAGTTTGTCGCGCAGGTCAATCGTATCCATCAATACTTCGGCCTGACTGTCCCGGTTGTAGACGATCACCGGCGGCTTGACCATGTGCTCCGCCTTGAGCTGCACCGCGTCCACATAGGAGATGATATTGCTGCGCTTTTTGGGCGTGGCGGTCAGATCCAGCACAAAACAGGGGTTGAAATCGGCAAGCATCTCAATGCTCAGCTCCGACCGGGCGTGGTGCCTCTCGTCCACGACCACCAGCGGGTTGAGCTGGTTGATGAGCTGAAACAGTGCCGTCTCGTCCGCTTTCTCAATGGGATTTTCCGGCGTGTCCAACACCTTGGCAAAGGCGGCAAGATTGCTGTTTTCCTGATAGGCTTTCAAGCCTTCCTTGCCCCGGCCACAGAAGGAATCGTAGGACAGCACCATAATAGAGAGCTGTTCGGTGACGGCGGTGGGGTTGAAGTTTTGCACGTTCAAAAGCTCCTGCTTGGTGTAGACCTCCACCCGCCCGCCAAAATCCACATCGATTTTCTGCCGGTAGAGGTGACGCGGGTCTTTTAGGGCTTTGGCAGTCTGCGTCAGAATGGCATCAGACGGCACCAGTCACACCACAGCCTTATTTCAAGTCCAAGCCGCTGTCAGTCGACCAGCGTTTTCAGCACATCCATGATCTGGCCGTACTCAATGTGGGCGGCGTAGGCAAACTGCTTGCGGTACTTCTCCCACATGGCTTTGAGTTCCCGGCTGCTCTCAATGTTGTGCAGGATAGCGGGCTCATCCGCAATCTGACGGGCGGTGCCACGATGGGTTGCAGTGGCGTTTAACGCTTCGGCAAATACAGCCTTATCAAATTTCTGCGTTGTCGCCAGTATGTACGCATCGTAAAAATCTCTGGGGCGGGTATTGAACACGCCGCGCCGCAGGATAGTCTCCACCTTTTCCGCCATAACGGTTTCGATGTTGTATGCCCACAACTCGTAGGACTTTTCATCATCGAAAATTTCAGAAAACTGGTACTGCACCGCATGGGGCGTGATAGCATCCCCGGTGGACACATCAATGCTCAGTGGGGTAATCAGCGTGTCAAAATGGGCGTTCAGCATCACCCGATAACCGCCGTAGATGTCATCCTCCCGGATGGGAGAGATTTTCCCAACCTCGAAGGCCACGCCATCGTCAAAGGAAACGGCGGCCACCTGCTCCAATGCGCTGCGGATGGCCTCCGGGGTCAGAGGCAGGTTTTTCAGCGTAGTGTCCAAATCCATCGTCGCCCGGTTGTCCAGCCCTACGATGGCCGCTACCAGCATTCCGCCTTTCAGCACAAACTTGTCTTTATATGTGGAGGCCGCAAGGCGGACGAGAAGCCGCTCGAACATATAGTTCTGCAAAATGACCTGTGCCGGGATATTTTTCCGCTTGGCGATGTTGCGGATTTTCGCTTTCAGGCTCATGGCATTGCTCACAGTAGCACCTCCAAATATTGGCGCAGTACGCCCGATACCCGCATCTGACGGGCGTACTCATCCAGCCGGTTCAA
>CALXGZ010000093.1 GCA_944387975.1 uncultured Faecalibacterium sp. | reverse complement strand
ATCTGGTTGATGAGGTAGCGCTGGTAACTGAAATGGAACAGCGGCTTGGAGTTGACGAAGGCCACGAACGTGGGCGGCCGGGTGGAGGCCTGGGTCAGGTAGAAGATCTTCAGCCGGCGGCCCTTGTCCGTGGGGGGCTGCACGCGGGCGGTGGCCCGGGCCAGCATCTCGTTCAGCACGCCGGTGGGCACGCGGGCGCCGTTCTGGGTATCCACGTCGCGGATCAGGCGCATCAGGCGGTCGATGTTGTAGCCGGTCTGCGCCGAGATGAAGATGATGGGCGCGTAGCTCATAAAGCTGAAGCACTCGGCGTAGCCGCGGCGCTGCAGCTCCATGGTGTTGGTCTCCTTGCCTTCGACGGCGTCCCACTTGTTCACGACGATGATGCAGGCCTTGCCCTGCTCGTGGGCGTAGCCGGCGATCTTGCTGTCCTGCTCGGTAAAGCCGACGGTAGCGTCCACCAGGATCAGCGCCACGCGGCTGCGCTCCACCGCGGCCAGGGCACGCAGCACCATATAGCGCTCCAGCCCTTCGCCTATGTTGGAGCGGCGGCGCAGCCCGGCCGTGTCGGTAAAGATGAACTTGCCGTACTGGTTGTCCACCGGGGTGTCGATGGCGTCGCGGGTGGTGCCGGCCTCGTCGGCGACGATCATGCGCTCCTCGCCGAGGATGCGGTTGGTCAGGCTGGACTTGCCCACGTTGGGCCGCCCGATGATGGCCACGGGGATGCGGTCCTCCTCCACCACCGTCTCGGAAAAGTCGAGGTGCGCGCACACGGCGTCCAGCAGGTCGCCGGTGCCGTGGCCGTGCACGGCCGACACGGGCAGCACCTCGTCGAAGCCGAGGTTATAAAACTCGTACATCTCGGGCGGCGGGTCGCCGACGCTGTCGCACTTGTTCACCGCCAGGATCACCGGCTTGCGGCTGCGGCGCAGCATGTGGGCCACCTCCTCGTCCGAGGCGGTCATGCCCGAGCGCACGTCCACCACAAAGACGATGCAGTCGGCGGTGTCGATAGCGATCTGCGCCTGCTGGCGCATGTGGGCCAAAATGCCCTCGGTGGCCTTGGGCTCGATGCCGCCGGTATCCACCAGCAGCATTTCGCGGCCCTGCCACTCGCAGGGGGCGAAGATGCGGTCGCGGGTGATGCCGGGGGTATCCTCGACGATGCCCAGCCGCTGGCCGCACAGTTTATTGAACAGGGTGGACTTGCCCACGTTGGGCCGGCCCACCACTGCGACGATGGGTTTGCTCATGCTCATACCTCCGTTTCGGGCTGTGGGGCGGGCTTTTTGCGCCGGGTGATGTGCAGCCCGCTGCGCAGCAGGGCGCGGGCCTCCTTGCCGCCGTCGGCGGGCAGGATCTCGACGCGCACGCCCAGCGCCTGGGCCAGCTGCTCCACCGTGACGCTGTCGAGGAACATATCCCGCTCGCTGCGCAGCATCACCTCGGGCACGCCCAGCACTCCGCTTTCCAGCTTGCCGGCGCACTGGTCGATGATGTCGCGGGCCGTCACCAGCCCCGCCACCCCCACGTTGCCGCCAAAAAAGCGGTTCTGGATGGGGTGCACCTTCACGGTGATCATGGGGTACTGGCGGTGCAGCTCGTCCATCATGGCGCTGATCAGCGGGGCGGCCATGGTGCCGGTCACCACGTCCAGCTTCTTTTCGCCATAGACGGCGTGGGGGCGTGCCAGCTCGGCCAAAAAGCTGTCCTCATACAGCCGCCACATGCCGACGCCGTTTTCCAGCTGGGCGTAGTCCTCGTAGAAATCCGCCGGCGGGATGGGCCGCCCGGCGCACAGGTACCACTCGTCGCTGGGGTAGACGATGCGGCGGCCGTAGCGGGCCACGGCCTCGTCGCCCGCCGCCTCCATGATATCGATGACTTCGGCGCTCGACGCCGCGTCGTAGGGCGTCTGGGGGTACAGGCCCTGGCGGTAGCCGGTGACGCCGCAGGGCACGGCCGCGATGCTCTCGACCATGGGCCCCAGGGCCAGCAGGTCGGCCAGGGTGCGGCGCAGCTCATCGCCGTCGTTCACGCCGCGGCACAGCACCAGCTGGCAGTTGAGGGCAATGCCGCCCTCGGCCAGGCGCTTGAGGTAGGCGAGGGTCTCGCCGCCGCGGCGGTTGGCCAGCATCATGCTGCGCAGGGCGGGGTTCGTGGTGTGGACCGACACGTTGACCGGCGAGATGTGCATCTTGATGATGCGGTCGATCTCCCGCTGGTGCATGTTGGTCATCGTGATATAGTTGCCGAAGAGGAAGGACAGCCGCTCGTCGTCGTCCTTGAAATAGAGGCTCTCGCGCATGCCGGGGGGCAGCTGGTCGATGAAGCAGAAGATGCAGCGGTTGGCGCAGCAGTGCTTTTTGTCGCCCAGATAGGTGGCGAAGCTGCACCCGAAATCGCCCCCGGCGCTGCGCGCCACGTCCCATTCGCGCAGCGCGCCGCCCACCCGCGCCGACAGATGGAAGCTGGGGCTGTCGGTATAAAACTGGTAGTCCAGCGCGTCGCGCAGGGCGTTGCCGTCCACGGCCAGCAGCTCGTCGCCGGGCGCAAGGCCCAGCGCCTGCGCGTCCGACCCCGGGGCCACGGCCTCGATCTTCATCGCCATCCTACCGCCTCCTTTCCCTGTGAAAAGAAAAGGGAGGGCATAGCACGCCCTCCCCTTCTGTCATACATCCATGTTGCCACCAAGTAAAATGCAAATCAGCCCTTCTTGATGACTTCCTCGCCCTTGTAGTAGCCGCAGTTGCCGCAGGCCTGGTGGGGGAGCTTGAAAGA
>CALXGZ010000092.1 GCA_944387975.1 uncultured Faecalibacterium sp. | reverse complement strand
ACTCCACCAACCCCACCCGCTTCCAGCATCCTGTCGCCGGCACCTACAAGAAGGAGTGTGTCGAGCAGGGCAAGAAGTACTTCTCGGTGGCTTCGGGCGGCGGCACCGGCCGCACCCTGCACCCCGATAACATGGCCGCCGGCCCCGCCTCTTACGGCATGACCGACACCATGGGCCGCATGCACTCCGACGCGCAGTTCGCCGGCTCCAGCTCGGTGCCCGCGCACGTCGAGATGATGGGCTTCCTGGGCATGGGCAACAACCCGATGGTCGGCGCTACCGTCGCCGTGGCCGTCTCGGTGGAAGAGGCCATGAAGAACAAGGCCTGAGCCGCCCCGCCTGATAGGACATAAAAGACCGCCCCTCTGCCTGTTGGCAGGGGGGCGGTTTTTGCTGCGGGTTTACACGGTGGCGGGCGTTTGGGGCTCGCCGGCCGCGGGTGCGTCGGCCACGGGGGCGGGGCGGGCCCCCGCGCCCAGGCTGTCGATGATGGTGATGACCAGGCCGCGGATGCTGTTCTCGGTGGTGCGGTAGGGCGCGATGCGCAGCGTGTAGCAGCGGCCGTTCATGGCCGTCACCTCGCGGTCGATGGACACCAGGTTTTTCAGCACGTTGTGGGCGTCGCCCTCCATGTCCTCGTTGGGGAAGCTGTGGGCGAAGATCTGGATGGGCCGGCCGATGTCGTGGTCCATCAGCTGGAACTCGCGCCCGACGTACTCGGTAAACTTGCGGATGTTCAGGTTGCTGTCCACAAAGAGGATGCCGATCATCGTGGAGGAGAGGAAGTTCGACAGGTCGTTCGTCATCATGGTCAGCTCGTCCAGCTTGAGCTGGTGCTCGGTGTTGACGGTGTACAGCTCCTCGTTCACGGACTGCAGCTCTTCGGTGGAGCTTTGCAGCTCCTCGTTCGCGGTCAGCAGCTCCTCGTTTGCGGCCTGCAGCTCGCCGTTGACGGTCTCCAGACGCTGGATGGTAGCGCGCAGGTCGTTCTGCGATTCCTGGAATTCCTTTTCCAGGTCGCTGATGCGGCGGGCCGCGGTGGCGTCGATGTCGTACTTTTCCACCACGCCGCCCACGCTGGGGGTCTTGTGCTCCAAAAAGAGCACGGCGGTCAGCTGGGGGTTGTCCTCGCCGGCGCTGCCGGCGGAGGGGACGGGCTGCACCAGCAGGTCGATCACGCGGCGGCCGGCCGCGCAGTCCACCGCGATGTCGGTGTAGGTGACGGGCGCGTGCTCGGTGCGGCAGCGGCTGAGGGCCGTGGCCGACACCAGCGACAGGTCCTTGTGGATCATGCTGAAAAAGTTCAGCGTGGCCTTGCCGGGCGCCAGCGACAGGTAGTCGGCGTAGTTGCCGAAGAAGTGCAGGATGGTGTCGTCCTCGTTCAGCACCACCGAAGCCGGCAGGAAGGACTCGAGGAATTTGGTGTACATGTTCTCGATATCGGCGTCGTGCTGCTGCTCCTCGCTGGTGGGCAGGCGCTTGAGGCTGAGGGCCTGGATGTTGGGGATGTTGAAGGTGGGGGGCGTCAGGTCCTCGACCTTGCCCTCGCCCTTGTGGATGTAGATCTTTTCGGCGCTGCACACCGGCTTGAACAGGTTGACGTACTCGCCGGCGGTCTCGCTCTTGCCCAAAAAGAGGAAGCCGCCGTTCTTCAGCGCCGAGTGGAAGATGGCGAACAGCCCCCGCCGCAGCACGGGCTGGAAATAGATCATCACGTTGCGGCAGCTGATCATGTCCAGCTTGCCGAAGGGCGGGTCGGAGAACATGTTGTGGGTGGCGAAGACGATCATGCGCCGGATCTCCTTCGAGATCTGGTACTGGTCGTTCAGCTTGATGAAGAACTTGGCCAGCCGGTCCGGGGTGACGTCGTCGATGATGTTCTCGGAGTAGATGCCCTTGCTGGCCTGCTCGATGGCGCGGCTGTCCACGTCGGTGGCGAAGATCTTCACGTCGCGGCGCACCTGCAGCTCCTCCATCACCTCCTGGAAAAGGATGGCGATGGAATAGGCCTCCTCGCCGGTGGAGCAGCCGGCGCTCCACACGCGGATGGGCTCGGTCTCCTTGGCCTGCTCGACGATCTTATAGATGGCGTTGTACTTCAGCTTTTCGAAGAAGGCCGGGTCCCGGAAGAAATTCGTCACGCCGATCAGGATCTCCTTGATCAGGATGTTCACCTCGTCCTGGTTGTCGCCCAGCAGCCGCGCGAACTCCGTCAGGCTGGTGCTGTGGGTGACCAGCATGCGCCGCTCGATGCGCCGCAGGATGGTCGAGCGCTTGTAATAGGTGAAGTCGATGCCGCTGGCGTTCTTGAGGATGGTGTAGATGTGGGACAGCGTCTCCTCCTCCGAGAAGAGGGCCTCGTCCTCGGACGCGGCGCCGTCGGCCTGCGGGGTGCGCAGCAGCAAAGGCGTGGTGGAAAAGTTCAGGATCTCCTCGGCGATCTCCTCGGGGGACAAAACGAAGTCCGCCAGGCCCGTGTTGATGACGCTGCGGGGCATGCCGTCGAACTTGGCGCTCTCGGGGTCCTGCGCGATGACCAGGCCCCCGTGCTCCTTGACGGCCTTGACGCCATTCGTCCCGTCCGAGCCGGTGCCCGACAGCACCGCGACGATGGAGTGCTCCTTCTTTTCCTCCGCGAGGGAGGTGAAAAAGACGTCGATGGGGTGGTTCAGCGTGCCGGGGCAGTAGTCGGACAGGATCAGCCGCCCCCCGCGCACGGTCATGTACTTTTTGGGCGGGATGAGGTAGACCGTGTCGGGCCGCACCTGCATCTCGTTTTCGGCCTGGTAGACGGCCATGCCGGTGTGTTTGCTGAGGATATCGGCCATCAGGCTTTTATAGTCGGGGGACAGATGCTGCACCACCACAAAACTCAGGCCGCTGTTGTTGGGCATGTGGTCAAAAAACTGCTGCAGCGCCTCCAGCCCGCCGGCCGACGCGCCGATGCCGATGATCAGCGGCGCGGCCTGGGCCTCCGGCTGCTTTTCCAACGCGGTCTCGGTCTGTTTGCTCATGCTTCGATCCTCCTTGCTCATGTCCGGGCCGGCTGGGCCCGGAGGTACTTTTCTTCAAAATGCTCGGCCGGCATGGGCTTGCCGTAGTAGTAGCCCTGGCCGTAGACGCAGCCCAGCTGCTGCAGGGCGTCGGCCTGCTCCGGCTGCTCGATGCCCTCGGCGATGCAGGTGGTGCCGCAGCTGCGGCAGATCTGCACGATATCCCGCACCAGCATCTGGTTGATGGTGTTGTCCACCAGCCCGCTGACCAGGCTGCGGTCCAGCTTGACGGTGTCGAACTTGACGTTGGCGAAGATGGCCAGGTTCGCGTATTTGGTGCCGAAGTCGTCCAGGCTGAACTGCAGCCCGCACTGGCGGAAGCTGTCCATCACCTGCTGCAGCTCGGTGTTGCCCTCGCTGTCGGCGCTCTCGGTGATCTCCAGCTCCAGCGCTTCGGCGGGCACGCCGGGGTAGCGGCTCTGGATGGCCAGCACCGAGGCCAGGGCCGAGGGGTTGGCCAATGTCACCCGCGACAGGTTGACCGACACCCGCAGCCGCCCGCCCAGGCCTTGGCGGGCCCAGCGCTCCATGCGGGCCAGGGTCTGGTCCAGCACGTAGAGGTCCAGGTCCCAGATGGCGCCGCTTTTTTCCAGCGCGGTGACGAAGCTGCCCGGCGCGATGACGCCGCCGTCCTCGTCCAGGCCGCGCACCAGCGCCTCGGCCCCCACCAGGGCGCCGCTGCGCAGGTCCACCTGCGGCTGGAAGTAGATGGTGAAGCGCCCGCTGCGCACGGCCTCGCGCACGGAGCGGTAGCGCCCCCAGTTCAGCATCATCTCCTCGCTGTTTTCCAGCGGGGCCGAGCGCTCGCTGTGCATCATGGCCCGGGCCTTGCTGACCAGCTCCCGCGCCTGGAAGGCGCCGTCCGCCCAGGCGCTGCCGAAGCGCAGCTCCTTGGGGTAGCGCCGCTGCAAAACGCTGCGCAGCCGGGCGTAGCGCCCGTCGAACACCTGCCTTGTGGTGTTGGGGCACAGTGCGACGAACTCGGCGTCCCAGGTGCGGAAGATCCACCCCGGGCCGAAGTGGTCGGCCAACGTCTTCGAGACGTACCACAGCAGCTTGCTGCCGTACTCAAAGCCCAGGCTGCTGTTGATGGCCGGCAGCGAGGGGATATCCAGGCAGACCGCGCCCATTGAGCTGTACTGGTCCGAGCTGAGGGTGTAGATCACCTCCATGTAGGAGCGCAGGTTCGGCAGGTCCAGCAGGCTGCCGGCGGGCAGCTCGACCGGCTGGGCCCCCTGCTTCTGGAAGCGCTCGCGCTCGCGCAGGATATAGGGGATCAGCGTGCTGAACAAAGCCGCGTCGGCGGGGTGCTCCTGCGCGTTCTCGATGCAGAGGAAGCCCAGGATGTTCTCTTTTTCGATCAGGGGGAAGGCGGTGTAATACCAGGTGCCGCCGCAGGCGCGCTCGCCCTGCAGGGAGATGGGCTGCATCCGCGTCAAAAAGACGGGGGCCTTTTCCTCCATGCAGCGCTTGAGCAGGGGGATGTGATCCACCATCGCGCCCGACACGGCCTGCTGGATGCTGCGCTTTTGCGGCGCGACCCACTCGTAGGACATCGAGACGGCGTGGCGGTTCTCGATCAGGGTCAGGATATACACGCGGTCGGCGCGGTAGTAGTTGCCGATGTAGTTCAGCACGCTTTCCAGCGAGGCCTCCAGCGTATCGGCCGACAGCATGGCCGACACGCAGCGGAAGGCGACGTCCTTTTCCCCCTGGGAGAGGGGCCGCTCCATCTCGGTCTGGTGCACGGTGATCTTGTCGCGCTCGCCGGCCTCGGGGTGCAGGTTGATCCATTCCTCGGCCTCGCCCTCGTGGGGGAAGACGACGGTGTCCTCGCCCGCGTTGCGCCACAGCTGGCACAGGCCGGCGGCCTGCGCCTCCATCGCGGCGTAGTTGGCCCCGCCGGGCTGCTCGGGCGCGACGCCCGCCACAAAGCGCAGCCCCTCGGTGGGCACGGCGCCCGCAAGCACCAGCCGCACAAAGGCGAAGGCGTCCTCCAGCTGTTCGCGCAGCTGGCGCTGGGCCGGCGCCTGCGGGAAGAAGACGGTCAGCTGCTCGTCCCGGCCCTGGCCCAGCAGGCAGCGGCAGCCCATGGCCAGCGTCAGCGCGGTGACCAGGTAGCGCCGGGCGCGGGCGGCGGCCTCGGGGGCGTCCTCGTGCAGGTGGGCCAGGCCGCCCAGCCGCAGGCAGGCCACGGCGCAGCTGCCGCTGTTGCGCCGGTGCGCCAGGAAGGCCGCCGCCAGCATGCGGACCGAGTCCGCGCTCAGCAGCTGGCCGGGCGTCTCGTGCCGGATGGCGCTGCCGGCCGAAGCCTCCAGCTGGTGGCGCCAGTCGATGCCGGCTATGTACATAAATAAGAAGATATCGTGGGTCAGCGGGTCCTCGGCCAGGTTGACGGTGTGGCTGACCCAGCTGATGCGGCCGTTCTGGTCCACGCGCTGGTATTCCAGGCTCAGCCAGCGCTCGCCCTGGTGGTACCATTCCAGCAGCGCCTCGCAGTCGAAGTAGGCGGCCAGGCGCTCGCGGTCCTCCGCGAGGTACAGCTTGCTCAGCGCGCGGGCCAGCAGCTGGCTGCAGCTGCGGCCGCGGTCGACCTTGATGCTGTTGCGCCCCTCGACCCAGAGGGACTGGACGCTGTCGTGGGTCAGATTCGCGCGCAGGCCCACCAGCAGGTCGGGCAGCAGGGCGGCCGGCACAGGCCGCTTGAGGATGGAGCGCGTCTCGTCCCCGACAAAGTTCTGGGGCAGGTTCTCGGCGATGCCCACCGCCCGCGCCGCGCGGCCCACCTCGTCGTAGGCCATGCGGTACGACAGGGCCATCCAGCCGTAGCAGCCGGTGTCGAAGTCCTGCAAAATAAAGTTGCCGTAGCCCTGCACGTGCCCTTCCAGCATTTCGTTCACGAACTCGCGGAAGCGCGGGATGGAGTTGGGGTGCACCCAGCCCGAGTTCAGCAGCTCGTCGGGGAAGGCGTAGACCTCGCTGTCCGGGCCCGTGCCCGCCGGCTGCCCGCAGCGCGAGAACAGCCGGAAGCTGCGCTTTTGCAGATCGACCTCCCACAGGCTCTGGGTGGTCTGGTCGAAGGCGATCTGCAGGCGCTGGTTGATCTCCTCCAGGCGGATCTCGTTCTCTTTATAGCGGGTGATGTCGGTGGTGGTCACCATCATCACGGGGTAGGGGTCGTCGTACTCGATGGCCACGGCCCGGATCTGCCACCAGGCCCAGTGTTCGCCATCGCGGGAGACGCGGTGGGTATACTCCACCGGCTTGCCGGGCACGGCGCCGCCGCGCAGGGCCGCCTCCAGGCCGTGCAGGTCGTCCGGGTGCACCAGCTCGTCCAGGCGGCGGGGCATGGCGTATTCCTTCGCGTCCACGCCCAGGATGCGGCAGAAGCTGGGGCTGACGTACAGCAGCTGCATCGGCTCGGCCAGCTCCAGCAGGGCGACGCCGCTGTCCATATATTCCAGCAGGCCGGTCAGAGGGATGCTGTTCACCGGCTGGAACTCATCCTGTGAGGCGGGCAGCCCGCTGCCGTGCCGGACGCAGAAGCCGTGCTTGCCGCTCTTTTTGGCGCGGTACAGGGCCAGGTCGGCCGAGCGGTACAGGCCGTTGAAGGGCTCGCTGTTGCCGGCCGTGACGTAGACGCCCACGCTGGCCGTCAGCCGCACGGCGGGGTCGGCGGCCAGTACGATCTGCAAATCGCGGCAGATGGCGGTGGCCTTTTCCTGGATCATATGCTCGGTGACGGCGCCCGACACGAAGACGACGAACTCGTCGCCGCCCATGCGCCCCACGATGTCGCTGGCGCGGAACAGCCCCGACAGCACCTGCGCGGCCTGGCGCAGGGCGCGGTCGCCGGTCTGGTGGCCCAGGCTGTGGTTCACATGGCGGAAGTCATCCAGATCGATGATGAAAAGGGCGCAGCTCTCCCCCGGGCGCATGGCGGCCAGGCGCTGCTTGATGTACTGCTCGGCGGCCACGCGGTTCAACAGGCCGGAGAGGACGTCCTTGGACGCCTTCTCACGTAATTCCTCCTGCGGATGCGGCATTTCTGCGGCTGTGGGCCCAACGATCTCCTGCATGACAGTTCCCCCGAATGCCGGGCGGGGCCGTTGCCAGCCAAAACGCCCGGACGCGACACAGGGTGCAGTCCTCGAATGACCGAAGCCTGCACCCCTCCTATAGCGATCAAAACATGTTTATGGAATAAATACACGGTGTTTTATATTATATCACAGTTTTAACGTGAATAAAAGGGGCTGTGCCGTCTATATTTAAAAAATTTTTGCAAACGGCGGCGGGGACTGGCCTCTGAAAAAGCGCAGGCGGGCCGCAACTTGTTAAAACAAATCACAGCTTTGTCCGTGATGCAAAAACAGCCGCCCGGCGGGGCGGCTGCTTTGGGCAGGGGGCGCGGCGTTTGCGGCGCGTTCTCTTTATAAGGTAAGGGCCAGGCGGGTCATCTCGTCGAAGTCCCGCTCCATGCCCGCCACCAGGGTGAACTGCGTGCGGGCGCGGTCCAGGTTTTGGTCCGGGCGGCTGATCTTGAAGTAGTGGTCCCCCTCCAGGTAGTCGGTCAAAAAGCGGATGCCGCACTCGAGGGTCATCAATTTCGCGCCCCAGGGCAGGCTGCGGCGCTCGGCCTCGTCCATGGCGCTGCCGGCCGCCGCCATGTACCCGCGGGTGAACACCTCGTACAGGTGCAGGCTGAAGTGGACCTTGCTCTGGTCGGGCTCGTCCTCGGCGCAGTCGTTGGCGCCGAAGCGGATCGAATCGCCGAAGTCGTAGGCCGACAGCCCCGGCATGACGGTGTCCAGGTCGATGACACAGATGCCCTTGCCGCTGGCGGCGTCGATCAGGACGTTGTTCAGCTTGGTGTCGTTGTGGGTGACGCGCAGCGGCAGCACGCCGGCGGCCAGCTGGTCCACCAGGACATGGCAGTCGGCCTCCCGCGCGCGGATGAAGGCGATCTCGGGGCCAAGGGCCTTGGCGCGGCCCATCACGTCGGCGGCCAGGGCCTTTTCAAAGTTGGCGTAGCGGTTGGGCGTGTCGTGGAAGCGGGCGATGGTCTCGTGCAGGGTGGCCGCCGGGTAGCCGGCCAGCTGCTTCTGGAAGTTGCCGAAGGTCTCGGCCACGGTGTAAAAGTCGCGCTCGTTCTCCACTTTTTGCAGGCAGACCGTCCCTTCGACGAAGCCGTAGGCGCGCCACGCGCCGCCCTGGCCGTCGTCGTAGTACAGCTTGCCGTCCCGGGTGGGGATGACGTTCAGGGTCTCGCGCTCAGGGTCGCCGCCGCGCGCCGCGATCTGCCGGCGCAGGTAGCTTGTCACGCCGGCGACGTTCTCCATCAGGCCGGCGGGGTCGGTAAAGGTGTCGGTGTTGATGCGCTGCAGGATCCAGCGCTTGCTGCGGTCCGCGGCCCAGACCGCAAAGGTATCGTTGATGTGGCCCGCGCCGTAGCGGGCGGCCTCGCCGGCGGGCGCGTCAAAGGCGAAGGCCGCGGCGGCCTGGCGCAGCAGTTCCTCGGTGACTGGTTTCATGGTGCGATTCCTCCATAATGCTCGGTGGGTGTGTCGTGGCTGGCTCAGCGCCGCCTGGGCGGGGCGGGGCGCTTGCCCTCCCGCACCTGGCGGCGGTATTCGTTGGGGCTGATGCCCTCCGCCTTGCGGAAGCACTGGGAAAAATAGCTCGGGGACGAAAAGCCCAGCAGCTCGCTGACCTGGGCCAGGGTGTGGCTGGTGTTGCCCAGCAGGTACTTGCTCTCCTCGATGCGGCGGCGGCTCAGGTAGGTGATGGGGGAGACGCCGTACTCCTTCTGGAAGGCGTGGGACAGGTAGTATTTGTTCAGGTGGGCCATGCCGGCCAGCTTGTCCAGGGTGATGCTCTCGCGGTAATTGGTGTCGATGTAGCGCTTGATCTCGGCGCACTCGCGGTTCTCGGC
>CALXGZ010000091.1 GCA_944387975.1 uncultured Faecalibacterium sp. | reverse complement strand
TCCAGCACGATGTCGCCGATGGTGCGCGTGTGCTTGGGGTACTTGTCCTCCAGCGGGCGGCCGACGATCATGTTGACGAGCTCGTCCATCGTGACGTCCTTGAGGTTGACGGTGCCGATGTACTGCCCGTCGCGGATGACCGACGCGCGCTCGCAGATGCGGCCGAGCTCGGCCATGCGGTGGCTGATGTACACCATGCCGACGCCCTTTGCCTGCAGGCGCTTGATGATCTCGAACAGCTGGTCGATCTCGCGCTCGGTGAGGGTGGCGGTGGGCTCGTCCAGCACCAATATCTTGGAGTTGAAGCTGATGGCCTTGGCGATCTCGACCATCTGCTGCTGGGCCACGCTCAGGTCGCCCACGCGCGTGTGGGTGTTCAGGTCGATGCCCAGCCCGTCCAAAATCTTCTTGGCCTCGCGGTGCATGGTGGCGTCGTCGATGAAGATGCCCTTTTTGTGCGCCCGGCCGATGAAGATGTTGTCGGCCACGCTCAAATGGCCGCACATGTTCAGCTCCTGCATGATGATGGAGATGCCCAGTTCGTGGGCCTTTGCCACCGAGTCGATGTTCACCTTTTTGCCCTCGATGAAGATCTCGCCCTCGTCGGCATGATAGACGCCGGACAGGATCTTCATCAGGGTAGATTTGCCAGCGCCGTTCTCCCCCACAAGGCCGAGCACCTCGCCCTTGTTGACGTCCAGGTGCACATGGTCCAGTGCCTTGACGCCGGGGAAGCTCTTGCTGATCCCTTCCATGCGGAACAGTTCTTCCGCCATGTTCAGACCTCCTCCCGTAATACCGTGTGATACCGTTGGGCTGCGCGGCGGCCGCACAGCCGTTCTTGCTTGCGTCTTTATTATACCGGGCCGGGGGTGCGCAAGGGTATCGTAAGATTTTTTTATCCCGGGGAGGATTTTAGCTTTTTGTGCGCAGTGTACAAAGAACCCCCAACATTCCGCACAAATGTTGGGGGTTCTTTTTGTATAGGACGTAGAAATTGCGCTGTTTCGTCACAGTTGGGAGGCGCGGTACTCGGAGGGGCTTTGCCCGGTGACGCGGCGGAACACCTTGGTAAAATAGTTGGCGTCGGGGTAGCCCACGCGCCGCCCGGCGTCCTTGATGCTGACGGTGGGCTGGGCCAGCAGCTGCTTGGCGCGGTCGATGCGGTAGGCCGACAGATAAGCGGTGAAGCTGCGCCCGAACAGCTGCTTGAAGATGCGGCAGAAATACGGGTCGGAGTAGTTCAGCGCGCGGGCGGCGTCCTGCATCGAGATCTCCTGCTGGTAGTGGGTGTGGATGTAGTCCATGATCTGCGCGCCGACGGCGGCCGACAGGTCGGTGCGGGGCTTGGGGGCCTCCGCTTCGGGGGGCGGGGCGTCATGGCCGCGCAGCGTGCGGTGGATGGCCGACTCGACCGCGGCCAGCAGCTCCTCGTCATCGTAGGGCTTCAGCAGGTATTCCAGCGCCCGCACCCGGATGGCGCTGTGGGCGTAGTCGAAGCGGTCGTAGGCCGTCAAAAAGAGGATGCCGCAGTCGGGGGCCTCCTTATAGATGATCTGCGCCGTCTCGATGCCGCTCATCACCGGCATCTCGATGTCCAGGATGGCCACCCCGATGGGGTATTGCCGGAACAGCTCGAGCGCGCGGCGGCCGTTCTCCGCCTCGTGGAGGGCGTAGCCCTCGCCCAAAGCGTCCCGCAGCACCTTGGCCAGGGCCATGCGCTCGATGCGCTCATCTTCCGCGATCAGGATGTGATACATAGCGTTCCTCCTTTGCCGTTTGCTCAGCCCAGCTCACGCGGGGCGCCGAATTCCATGATGACCGAAGTGCCGCAGCCGGGCCGGCTGTAGACCTGCGCCCAGCCGTCGGCGTACAGCCCGGCGATGCGCCGGCCCAGATTGCCAAGGCCTATGCCTTTGGCGTTGTCGCCCTCCACCATCGCGCGGCGGACGGCGGCCAGGCGCTCGGGGCTCATGCCCTCGCCCGTGTCGTTGACCGAGATGCGCAGCCGCCCGGGCGGCGTCTGCCGCACGCAGATGCAGACCGCGCCGCCCTCCTCCTTGCCGGACAGGCCGTGGTGGACGGCGTTTTCCACCAGGGGCTGCAATAGAAAGACCGGCACCAGGGCGGCGGTATCCGCCCGGCAGTCCAGCCGGTAGCGCACCCGCTCGCCAAAGCGCATCTGCTGGATATACATGTAGTCCTGCACCACCTTGAGCTCCTGCGAGAGGGGGACCAGCGGGTCGTTGGTGCGCAGGGTATAGCGCAGCAGGTTGCTGACCGCTAGGGTCATCTGCTCGCTGGTGGGCGCGCCCTCGATGCGGGCCATCCGCGCGATGGTGTTCAGGGTATTGAAGAGGAAGTGCGGGTTGAGCTGGTTCTTCAGCGCCTGGAACTGCGCCGCGGCGAAGCGCTTGCCCAGCTCGGCCCGCTCCAGCTCTTCGCGGTGCAGCCGCTCCTTGATGGCGATGTTTTCGCGCGTGGCGTGCTTCATTTTATTGAAGGCGCTGGTCAGCTGCCCCATCTCGTCGTTGCTCGCCCAGACCAGGTCCGGGTCGGAGAAGTCGTTTTGCTCGATGTGGCGCGAGGCCTGCGCCAGGGCCAGCAGGTTGTGCAGCAGATCGCGCACCGCGTTGTACAGCATGAACAGCAGCCCCAGCGTCGCGGCCAGCAGCACGGCGGCCAGCAGGTAGGGCAGCCGCAGCATCCAGACGCTTTCCGCCTCATAGACGGCGGCCCCCGACTCCAGCACGCGGGCGGTCAGCTGGCTGCAATAGCGCTCGAGGTATTCCTGCATGGCGTAGACGTCGTACAG
>CALXGZ010000090.1 GCA_944387975.1 uncultured Faecalibacterium sp. | reverse complement strand
CCAGCCGGGCGGCCAGGGTGTCGATGCGGGCGTGGATGTGGCGGCGGTCCAGTTCCAGCTTGGTCTCGCCTGCGCCACGGCGCGCGCCGGCCCCGCCGCCCCCGCCGCCGCCCTGGCGGCTCAGGCTCTCGCCCATGCCCTGCAGGCGGGGCAGGCGGTACTTCAGCAGGGCCAGCTCAGTCTGCAGTTTGCCTTCGTTGGTCACGGCCCGGCTGCGGAAGATCTCCAGGATCAGCATGGTGCGGTCGATCACCTCGACGCCCACCGCCGACGAGAGGTTTCGCTGCTGGCGGCCGGTCAGCTCTCTGTCAAAGACGGCGCATTCCGCTCCCAGCTGTTCGGCGGCGAGGCGGGCTTCCTCCAGCTTGCCGCTGCCCAGGACGGTGCCGGTCTCGGGGGTGGCGCGCTTTTGCACCACCTCGCCCACCGCCTCCATGTGGTTGGCCTCGCACAGGGCGGCCAGCTCTTTCAGGCTGCGCTCGCAGTCAAAGGCCCCCTGGTCGAGCGCCAGCAGCAGGGTGGGGGCAGGGGGCGTTTCCACTAAAATATCGTATAATTCGCTCAAAGTGTGTCCTTTCTCTCTTGCCAGGCGTCCCGCGTCAAAAGATAGGTATGGCAGGGCACCGGCGTGCCGTCAAATTTGTGATACACCGCGTCGTGGTCGTAGACAAAGCCCGCTTTCTGCATCACCGCGCCGCTGGCGGGGTTGCCCAGGGCATGGCAGCAGGCCAGCCAGCTGCCGTCCGTCCGGGTGAACCAGTAGTCCACCACGGCCCGCAGCGCCTCGGTGGTGTAGCCCTTGCCCCACCAGGCGCGGCCGATGCAGTAGCCCGGCTCCCACACTCCGTCCGTCAGGTCGGCGCCCCGCTCCTGCCAGGCCTGCAGGGCTTCCGGCTCGCTGCAGCAGCTGACTGTCAGGCTGATGGAGCCGAACACCTCGCCGGTGGCCTTGTCCACCATGCACCACTGGTAGTAGTCCGGGTTTTGGTACAGCTCTTCCCAGGCGGCCAGCAGGGCGAAGGTCTCGTTTTCGTCCTTGTGGGGTTCCCACCGCAGATAGCGGGTGACGGCCGGGTCATTGGCCCAGTTGCGGTACATGGCCGGGGCGTCTGCCGGGGTCAGGCGGCGCAGCAGCAGCCGCGGCGTTTCGATGTCGTGTGTGCCAACATGGCGCATGGTACATTCCTCCCTCTCGTTTTGTGAAGACAAATATAGCATATACGCGCCTTTTTGGCAAGCGCCGCTTGACTTTTGCCCCGAAACCGTTACACTGATAGCATCATAGTAAAAGGGAAGGGAAGTGCCACCATGCAAAACGCGCGCGATATCCTCAAAGACCGCGTCCTGCTGTTCGACGGCGGGATGGGCACCTATTACAAAGGCCGGCCGGGCCTGGAATGCGAACAGGCGAACCTCGCCGACCCGGACGGCGTGCTGGCCGTCCACCGGGAATACCTGGCCGCCGGGGCCGAAGCAATCAAGACCAACACCTTCAGCCTGCCCCGCATGGCGGCGGCCGGCGCTGCCGGCTGGCGGCAGCTGGCGCGGGAGGGCTGGCGTCTGGCGGCCTACGCCGCCGGGGACCGCGCGGCCGTCTTCGCGGACTTTGGCCCCGCGCCCGACACCGAGGCCGGCCCTGCCGCCGAGAGCTACAAAGCGGTGGCGGATATCTTCCTCGAGATGGGGGCGCAGAACTTCCTCTTCGAGACATTGAGCACCGACGCCGGTGTGGCCGAGACGGCGGCCTACATCAAAAGCCGCCGCCCGGGGGCCTTTATCCTGGTGTCCTTCGCGGCGCTGCCGGACGGCTACACGCGGGAGGGCGTCTCGCTGCGGGCGCTGGCCGCGCGCATGGCCGCCTGCGGCGCGGTGGACGCGGTGGGCCTGAACTGCCTGCTGGCCCCGAACGCGATGGCCGCGGTGCTGCCGGCGCTGGCGGGCTGCGGGCTGCCGGTATCGGCCATGCCCAACGGCGGCTACCCGCTGGTGGCGCGGGACCGCGTGGTCTACCGGGGCAAGCCCGACTACTTTGCCGGGGAGCTGTGCCGCATCCGGCAGCAGGGCGCGGCCATCCTGGGCGGCTGCTGCGGCACCACGCCCGCCCACATCCGGGCGCTGCGCCATGCGCTGGAGCATACGCCCATGCCCCTGGCCGCGGCGCAGGCGGCCCCCGCGCCGCAGCCGGCCGCCGCGCCCGCCCCGGCGGCGGACGACCCCTTCCTGCGCAAGCTGGCGCAGGGCGAAAAGGTCGTCGCCGTGGAGCTGGACAGCCCCAAGGACGCGGACCTGAGCGGCTACATGGCCGCGGCCCGGCGTTTGCAGGCGGCCGGGGTGGACGCCGTGACCATCGCGGATTGCCCCATCGCGCGGGCGCGGGTGGACGCGGCGCTGACGGCCTGCAAGCTGCGGCGGGAGCTGGGCCTTGTGGCCCTGCCGCACATGACCTGCCGGGACCGCAACCTGAACGCCACGAAGGCGCTGCTGCTGGGCCTGTACGCCGAGGGCGTGCGGGAGGTGCTGGCCATCACCGGCGACCCCATCCCCACCGCCGAGCGCGACGAGGTGAAGAACGTCTACCAGTTCAACTCCCGCAAGCTGGCGCGCTACATCCACACGCTGGCCGCCCCCGGCGAGGCGCTGCCCGGCATGACGGTGTTCGGCGCGCTGAACCTGAACGCCCATAACTTCGACGTCGAGCTGCGCCGCGCCCGCGAAAAGGCGGACAGCGGCATGGCCGGCTTTTTGACGCAGCCCATCCTCTCACGCCAGGCGCTGGAGAACCTGCGCGCCGCCCGCGCGGCCCTGCCGGGCGCGAAGCTGCTGGCGGGCATTTTGCCGGTGGTCAGCCACCGCAACGCCCTCTACATGGAAAACGAGGTCAACGGCATCCACCTCGACGAGGACCTGATCCGCCGCTACGAAGGCGCGGACCGCGCCCGCGGCGAGGAGCTGGCGCTGGAGATCTCCCTCGCGGCCGCCAAAGCCGCCGCGCCCTATGCGGACGGCTTCTACCTGGTGACGCCCTTCAACCGCGTGGCGCTGATGGAGCGGCTGATCGCCGCCATCCGCAAAGAAGCGTTATAACTGTTATAAACGGCAGCAGCGCCGCGGCCTTTTGGTAGGAAGGGCCGCGGCGCTGTTTCGTTTTATTAGTTTACTTTCAACATATCAGGCAGCTGGGGGTCGCGCTGGAGCAGGGCAAAAATGCGGCGGACGGGGCCCTCCGGCTGATTGCGCCCGGCCTCCCATGCTTCCACCGTTTTGGGCGAGACGCCCAGAAAGCCCGCGAAGACCACCTGCGTCATGCCAAGGCCGGTGCGCAGCTGCTTGATCTCGACCGGCTTATAGTCCCGCACCGGCTCGAACACCGGCGTAGTGCGCAGGCTGCGCTTGCCCTCGGCGTGGGCCAGCGCCTCGCCCAGACCTTCCATGATCCCTTCGTACACGCTCATAACGATCCCTCCTGTCCAAGCGCCTGTTCGATGGCGTCGATCATCTTTTTGATCTGTCTGCACTCTTCCTGGGTCAGGTTGTCTTTTTCGTTTTTGGAATATGCGTAGATCAGATATACGGTTTGATAAAGGAGAAAATCAACATAGGTGACCCGGGCGCTGCCGCTTTTCCCCCTGCCTTCAAAGGCGAAGCGCATTTTGCGCAGACGCCCCGTGCCGGGGATGACGTCTCCGGCCTTGGGGTTTTGGAGGATGGCCTTCTGCAAACGCCGGAGGTCGTCGTCATCCAGGCCCATATGCTTCCACTGTTTATCAAATGCAGCGGTCATCACGAACGTCCGGCTCATGCATCTGACGCCTCCTTTACGATTTTAGTATACCCTATTAAATAGGGGTTGTCAAGGGGAACGCTTGACAAGTAAG
>CALXGZ010000089.1 GCA_944387975.1 uncultured Faecalibacterium sp. | reverse complement strand
GATGGTGGCGGTGCTGGCATGGCTCTTGACGACCTTGACGAGCAGGCCGGCGGGACGGGCATGGATGCCGCAGGCATCCTTAATGGTATACTGGAATTCCTTCATAGATCATTTCTCCTTATATTCGCGTAAACTTGCGGCAGCGCTGCTGCCCCCTGAACCATGTGCAAACAAGCGACACACACGTTCCGATACATTTATTATAAACCCTGAATGGGAATTTTGCACCCTTTCATTTTGCCAATTTTTCGCTCCAATTTTTGTACTATTTCTACAGAAGCGTGCCCAGGCGCCCCAGCTTTCCCCGCCTATGCCACAAAATGGCAGCAAAAGGCCCCCGGCCGCGCCGGCGGGGGCCTTTTGCTCATTCGATGGGGTAGCCCTCCAGATCGAGGGGCAGGTCGGCGTAGGGCGCGGCGCTCTCCTCGGTCAGGGCGGCCGCGGCCTCCTGCGCGGGGGCCTGGGCGGCGGCTTCGGCGCTGGCCTCGGCGCCGGCGGGCGGCACGGCCTCGGCCTGGGCGGCGGTCTCGGCGGCTTCGGCCATAGCGGCCTGGGCGTCGCCCAGCCCGGTCACCAGGCCCGAGGGCTTCGACAGCAGGTAAGCGCCCACGGGCTTTTTCTTATACACCAGCAGCACGCCGTAGCAGCTCTCCTCCCCGCTTGAGGCCGCGGGGACCAGGGCCTGCCACTTTTCCACGGTCTTGCCCTTATAGCGCTCCAGGTCCAGGCCGCTCTGGCCCACCACGGTGTTGAAGGCCGAAAAGCTGTCGTCCCACTTGCGGGGGATCTTGACCTTGTCGGCGGTGATGGACGCGCCGTCCACCTCGATGCCGTAGCCGGCGAACCAGGTCTGGATATCCTGGGCCGTTTCGATCTTCGCGCTGCCCGCGCCGGCGGCCGCCTCGACGCTGCGCGTGCTGATGTACCGCCCCAGCAGCGCGCTGCACAGCACCACCGCGCAGCACATGGCCCCGACGCCGATCTGGCGCAGCCGCGCCCGGTTCAATGTCACCACAAACATAGTTTTGCCTCCCCACGCTCTGCTTATTTGGCCCATTTGGGTACAGCCTATGCTTATGCGCGCGGCTTTGCGGGTATGCAAAAAAGCCCTCCCGCCAAAGAGGCGGAAGGGCCCTGTATATGCAGCTCAGTCTTCGCTGGAGATATCGCTGCCGAAATACTTCTCCGAGATCTCGGCCAGGGTGCCGTCGGCGCGCAGCGCGTCGATGGCCTCGTTGACGGCGGCCAGCAAGCTGTCGGCGCTGCCGTCGTTCTTGACCGGGATGCACACGTGGGAGGCTTCGTCCGTCTCGGCCACCAGCTTGAAGGCGGCGTCCGGGTGGACGTTCAGGTAATCGTAGAACGACACGTCGGCGTTCAGCGTGGCGTCCACGCGGCCGGCCAGCAGCATCTGGATGGTCTCGTCCAGCGTGTCGACGCCCAGCACCTCGGCCCCGTAGCTCTCGGCCAGGGTCATGTAGGTGCTGGCGATGGAGTTGGCCGTGGTCTTGCCGGCCAGGTCCTCGAAGCTGGTGATGTCGGTGTTGTCCTCGCGCACGGCCAGGGCGGTGTGGATGTAGGCGTAGGGCTGCGAAAAATCGTAGCTCTTGGCGCGCTCCTCGGTCACCTCGACGCCGTTGCACACGATGTCGTAGCGGCCGGCGTCCAGCCCGGCGAACAGGCCGTCCCACTCGCCCTCGACGTACTCGGGCTCGAGGCCCAGCTGCTGGGCGATGGCGCGGGACACCTCGACGTCGTAGCCCACCAGGGTGTCGGTATCGTCGTGGTAGCACCAGGGCGACCATGCGCCCTCCAGCGCCACGATCAGGGTGCCGCGGGCCTGGGCGGCGGCCAGGCGGTCGACGGCTTCGGCCTTGACGGCGGAAGAGGCCGTGCCGTCCGCGCCCGCCGCGGACGAGGACGAGCCGCAGGCGCTCAGCGCACCGGCGGCGGCCATGACGGCCAGCAGGGAGATAAAGTTCCTTCTCTTCATAGCGTTTGCACCTCTCTATGCTTTGGTTCAGCGGTTGGCGATGCGGCTCAGGAAGGCGCGGGTGCGCTCCTGCCTGGGCCGGGCGAAAAACTCTGCGGAGGGGGCCTGCTCGACGACGCGGCCGTCCTCCATGAAAATGACGTGGCTGGACACATCCCGGGCAAAGGCCATCTCGTGGGTGACCACCAGCATGGTCATGCCCTCGGCGGCCAGCTGCCGCATGACGTCCAGCACCTCGCCGGTCAGCTCGGGGTCGAGGGCCGAGGTTGGCTCGTCGAAATAGATGATCTCGGGGCTGGTGGCCAGGGCCCGGGCGATGGCCACGCGCTGCTGCTGCCCGCCCGACAGCTGGTGCGGGTACTGGGCGCAGCGGTCGGCCATACCCACCTTTTCCAGCATGCGGACGGCGACGGCCTCGGCCTCGGCCTTGGGCATTTTGCGGGCCACGACCAGCCCCTCGGTGACGTTCTGCAGCACGGTCTTGTTGCGGAAGAGGTTGTAGCTCTGGAACACGAAGGCCGTCTTGCGGCGCAGCCGGGCCACGTCCGCGTGCGAGACGCGGGCCAGCTCCACCCGTTCGCCGTCGAAGACGAGGCTGCCGGCGTCGGCCTTTTCCAGAAAGTTGATGCAGCGCAGCAGGGTGGTCTTGCCCGAGCCGGAGGGCCCCAGGATGGCCACCACCGCCCCCTTCTCAACGGTCAGGTCCACGCCCTTGAGGACCTCGCGCTCCCCGAAGGATTTGTGGATATCATGTACTTCCAGCATCGGCATGGGACGGGCCTCCTTAGTTGAATCCGTGGGCGTTGAGATATTTTTCGCCCCGCTTTTGCACCCAGGTCAGCACGGTGCAGAACATCAGGTAAATGACGGCCAGCTCGCAGTACACCGGCAGGAACTGGTAGGTGTAGGACGCGACGCGCTGCGTGGCCATGAACATCTCGGCCACCGTGATGTTGGCGGCGAGGGAGGTATCCTTGACCATGCCGATCAGGGAGTTGGACAGCGGCGGGAAGGCGGTGCGCAGCGCCTGCGGCATGATGATGCGCCGCATCACCTGCCACCAGGACATGCCCACGCAGTAGCCCGCCTCCAGCTGGCCGGCGGGCACCGACTCCAGCGCGGCGCGTATGGTCTCGGCGCAGTAGGCCCCCTCGTTGATCGAGAAGGCGATCACCGCCGTGGGGAAGGCGTCCAGCACGATGCCCATGCTGGGCAGCCCGTAAAAGATGATGAACAGCTGCACCAGCAGCGGCGTGCCGCGCACCACCCAGATGTACAGCCGGGCCAGCTGGCGCAGCACCGGCACCCGGGCGTACTGCACCAGGGCCACCGCCGCCGCGATGACCAGCGCGAAGGCGAAGGACAGCACCGTCAGCGGGATGGTGACGGCAAGGCCCGGCAGCAAAATGCGCGGGAAGGATTCGATCAGCACCTGTACGGTGCGGTTTTGCAACAGTGTTTCGATCATAGACATTGGCCTTTTCTCTGTAAGGGTAAGGGGATTCTCATACTATAACACCAAACGCGCCGGATGGCAAATGCCCGCGGCACATATCCCGGCATGCCCCGGGGGCATTTCAGCCCAGGCAGTTGCCGCAGGGCTCGTAGCCGGCGGCGACGGCCTGCTCGTAGCTGGAAAAGAGGGTCTGGTTGGCGGGGTCGGGCAGGTTCGGGCAGCTGGGCAGGTGGAACTTTTTCGAGTTGACGTTGCCGATGTAGGCCTGGATGGCCGGCTGGCTGCTGCTCTGCTGGCCGCTGCCGTCCGAGAGGGTGGGGTTCTGCTGCTCGGGCGTGACATCCCTGTCGGCGGCGACGGTGTAGTTGACGCCGTCCGAGATGATGCGCACCGTGCCCGCAAGGTCGGTGCGCCAGACGTCCACCCCGGCGTCGCGCAGGCGGCTGAGGGCGGCCTCGTGGGGGTGGCCGTAGCTGTTGCCCTCCCCTACTGAGATCACGCCGATCTCGGGCAGCACGGCGTTCAGGAACACATAGCCGGTGGACGTCTCGCTGCCGTGGTGGCCCACCTGCAGCACGTCCACATCCAGCGGCGCGCCCGAGGCGACCAGGTCGTCCTCGGCGTCCTGCTCCATGTCGCCGGTCAGCAGGAAGCTGGTCTCGCCGTAGTCGATGCGCAGCACCAGGGAGGTGTCGTTCGTGTCGTCGTACTGGGCCACCGGGCCCAGCAGCCGCACCGTGGCGCTGCCCAGCTGCCACACCGTGCCCACCGCGGGCGCCTCGAGGGCCAGGCCCTGCTGCTGGGTGTACTTGACAAAATACTGGAAGCATTGGGTGTCCGCCGTGGTGACGGGCGCGTAGGCGTGCCCCGCCGGGATGGCGGCCATCACAGCCGCCAGGCCCCCGACGTGGTCCTCGTGGGCGTGGCTGCAAAAGACGTACTCCAGCCGCGCGACGCCTTTGCTTTGCAGGTAGGAGACCACCAGGCTGCCGTCCTCGACGTTGCCGCCGTCGTACAGCATGCTCTGGCCGTCGCAGGTGACCAGGACGCTCAGGGCCTGGCCCACGTCGATGAAATCGATGGAGAAGCCGCCCTCTGCCGCCGGCGCGGCGGGCTGCACGGTGCTGGCGGCGGGGGGCTGGGCCTGCTGCAAAGCGTCCAGCAGCTGCTGGCAGCCGGCCAGGCTGAAGGCCAGCACGGCGGCCAGGGCCAGCACGGCGGCGCGGCGCAGCAATGTTGCGGTCAGGGTGGGCTTATGGTGCTGTTTCATTTCTTCTTTGTTCCCTTCGTTTTGTTCGCTTTGTTCGCCTTGCCGCGCGGGGCGAAGCGCGCCCCCGGGTGGACGGTGTAGCTGCCGTCGGGATGGATGGACACATCCCGGGCCGCGGCCTTGCGGGCGCCGCGCTGCACCGCGCGCCGGCCGGCCGCCGGCACCAGCAGGGGGATCAGGTCCTCCCGGTGGGTCAGCTTCAGGGCCTTGACGACCTTCTCGGCGTTGCGGGGCTCGTAGTATTGCAGCAGCGCCCGCTGCAGGGCCTTGCCCTCGGCGCTCTTTTCCACAAAGACCGGCTTGAGGGTGTAAGGGTCGAGCCCGGTGTAGAACATGCAGGTGCTGACGGTGCCGGGCGTGGGGTAAAAGTCCTGCACCTGCTCGGGGCGCATGTGGTTTTTGTACAGGTACTCGGCCAGGTAGACCGCGTCCTTCAGCGTGCTGCCCGGGTGGCTGGACATCAGGTAGGGCACCAGGTACTGCTTTTTGCCCGCCTTGCGGCTGAGCTCGTAGAACTTATCCTTGAAGCGGTTGAACACCTCGATGGGCGGCTTGCCCATATAGGCCAGGGTGTTGGGGGCGCAGTGCTCGGGGGCCACCTTCAGCTGGCCCGAGACGTGGTATTCCACCAGCTCCT
>CALXGZ010000088.1 GCA_944387975.1 uncultured Faecalibacterium sp. | reverse complement strand
GTCCAGGGTGCTCTTCTGCGCCTCGGTCAGGATGACCTCGGACTGGGCCACGGTGTCCACGGCGTTGAACGCGCCGCCCTGCATCAGGGTGTTGCCGCCCAGGACCGAGCTCTTCTCGATCAGGATGACGCTGGCGCCCTCCTGCGCAGCGGTGATGGCCGCGGAGAAGCCTGCGCCGCCGCCGCCCACGACCAGGACGTCGGTATCCCAGGTCTCATCCTCGCCGGCCGGCTCGGAGGAGGCATTGGCGTCCAGCTGGTCCATGTCCAGGCCGGCGGCCTCAGCCGCGGCGGTGGCCGCGCGCATGATGGCGCCGCTGGCCAGGGTCGCGCCGGTGACGTTGTCCAGGGTGGTGGTCTGGTGTTCCACCATCAGCTGGGGCAGCCGCTCCATCGCGACCGAGGCGATGGACGGGGTCTCATGGCACTCGGTCAGTTCGACGTTGGTGATCTTGCCGTCCTCGACGGTCATGGACACCGTGACGGTGCCCTGCATGCCGACAGACGAGCCTTCAAAGGTGCCGGACACAGCCGCCGCAGGCGCGGACGACGAGGCCGGGGTGCTGGCTGCGGTGGACGACGAGGTCCCGCCGCCGCAGGCGGTCAGGAGCATTGCCAGCCCCATGACCCCTGCAAGGATCCGTTTCTTCATAAAAAATGCCTCCATTCAGTACCCTTGTCTCGTGCTGATATGCACAAGTCCAGTGATATATCAAGTGTACCAAAATGGAGGCCGGATGTAAATAACTTGTGTCGAGGTTTACTGTTTTGTAACCTTTGGTTTCCACTTGCGCATCACGCCCACGCCCAGCGCGTAGGGGCCGGTGTGCACGGCGATGGTCGCGCCGATCTGCAGCAGCTCGGCGTCGCAGGCGCTGGCCGGGTAGCGGGCCCGCAGCGCGGCGCGCAGCTGCACCCAGAAGCGGCGGCCCTCGTCGGCGTCGTAGCCGTAGCCCGCGATGATGCGGTAGTCGTCGGGGTCGGCCTTGCGCTCGGCCAGGTAGGCCAGCAGCTGGTCAATGGCCTTTTCCATGCTCTTCTGGCGGCCGCGTGCCATCCCGCCGGAGAAGATCTCGCCCTCGGCGAAGTGGATCATCGGCTTGACGTTGAGGAAGTTGGCCGCAAGGCCCGTCACCTTGCCGATGCGCCCGCCCTTGATCAGGTAGTCGAGGTTGCCCACCGTGAAGAAGATCTGGTTGGTGGGCCGGGTGCCGGCCAGCCAGGTCAGCGTCTCGGTCAGGGTGCAGCCGGCGTCGCGCATGGCGGCGGCGTTCAGCACGGTGGCCGCCTCGCTGACGGTGGCGGCCGCGGTGTCCACTACCTCGATGACGGCCTGGGGGTAATCCTCCAGCACCAGCTCGCAGGCGTTGCGGGCGCTGCCCACCCCGCCGCTCATCTTGCCGGTGAAGCACAGGCACAGCGTCTCGCGGCCGGCGGCGGCCTTCTCGCGGAAGACCTTCTCAAAGTCCTCCAGCGAGGGCAGGCTGGTCTTGGGCAGGGTCTCGGGGTGCTCCACCATGAACTGGTAGAAGTCCCGCACGGGCAGCTCCTGCCCTTCCTTGAGGTAATGCTGCCCGTCGGTGGAGATGCAGAAAGGCCCCACGGTCAGCCCCAGCTGGCGCGCCGCTTCGGGCGTCAGGTCGCAGGCGCTGTCGGTAATGATATCAAACATGGTCGTATGTCCCCCATTCCATGTGCGGCGGGGGCGTCAGGCGCGGTGGATATAGGCCTCCCGCTCGGCGCCCACCGAGATATAGGTGATCTTGCAGCCGACCGCTTGCTCCAGATAGAGGATGTAGCGCTGCGCCTCGGCGGGCAGGTCCTCCCAGCGGCGGACGGCGGTGATGTCGCAGTGCCAGCCGGGCAGGTACTCCACCACAGGCTTGGCGGTGTCCAGGGCCTTGCCCATCGGGAAGCGCGTGGTGGTGCTGCCGTCCTCGAGGGTATAGGCGGTGATGACCGGCACCTGCTCCATATAATCCAGCACGTCCAGCAGCGTCAGGGCCACCTCGTCGCAGCCCTGGCAGGACACGCCGTAGCGGCTGGCCACCAGGTCGACGGGGCCGACGCGGCGGGGGCGGCCGGTGGCCGCGCCGTACTCATGGCCGGCCTCGCGCAGATGGTGCTTTTCCTCCTCGGTCATGGCCAGCTCGGCGGTGAAGGGGCCGTCCCCCACGCAGGAGGAATAGGCCTTCATGATGCCGATGGAGCGGTCCAGCTTGCGGCCCGGGATGCCCGCGCCGATGGGGGCGTAAGCGCCGATGACGTTCGAGGAGGTGGTGTAGGGGTAGATGCCGAAGTCGACGTCCCGCAGCGCGCCCAGCTGCGCCTCGAAGAGGATCTTCTTGCCGGCGCGGTCGGCCTCGTCGAGGTAAGCGCCCGCGTCGCAGATGTAATCCCTGAAGATGGCGGCGTACTGCTGCAGCCAGGCCCACATCTCGTCCACGCTGATGGGCGCGGCGTTGTAGCTGCCCTCCATCACCAGGTTCTTCGATTCCACCATGGTCTCCAGGCGCTTGCGCACCGCGTCGTCCAGGTGCAGCAGGTCGCCCATGCGCAGGGTCTTTTTCATGTACTTGTCGCCGTAGACGTAGGCGATGCCCCGCTTGGTGGAGCCGAACTGTGCGCCCGTCTTGGCAAGGCGCGCCTCTTCCAGGCCGTCCTGCAGCACGTGGTAGGGCATGGTGATGGTGGCCCGCTCCGAGATCTTCAGGTTGGCGGGGCTGCCGCTGACGCCCTGCTCCCGCAGGTGGGCGATCTCGCCGTCCAGGTGGTGGGGATCGATGACCATGCCGTTGCCCATGACGCAGACGACGTCCGGCCGCAGGATGCCGGAGGGCAGCAGGTTCAGCACGAACTTGCCCCGCTCGTTCTTGACGGTATGGCCGGCGTTGTTGCCGCCCTGGTAGCGGACGACGATGTCGTAATCCTGGCTGAGCAGGTCGACCATGCGGCCCTTGCCCTCGTCGCCCCAGTTGATCCCAGTGATTGCAGTAAGCATAATTGATGACCTCTTTATTGCACTTGAAAGAACAGCCTTTTCCGCGCACCTTGCCCGGGATACGCTGCCCGCACAGACAGTTTTATTGTAACACGTTTTGCCCCGGGAAGGAAGGGGCGGGCGGCAATTTTTCAGTTTTCGGGCGTTTTGCCCAGCGCCCGGCGGCCCAGTTTGTGCACGGTGCCGTCCGGCTCCCGGATCAGAGTGCTGTCCAGCTGCGCCTTGAGCGAGGCCTTCATGTCGGCGACGTACTCCTGCCGCAGGGCGGCCTGCTCGGCCTTTTCGGCCTCGGTCAGGCCGGCGGGGGTCCTGCTCTTTTTCGCCAGCTCGTTGATGCGTGCGATCTTTTCCTTTGTCATACGGTCTCCTTTGTGTTATACTGTCAGTCGAGGTGAAAGCCATGCCCAATGTGCCCAATTACGCGCGGGAGATGGACAAGCTCCTGCAAAGCCTTGCCGGCCGGCGGCCGCGCCTGCTGCTGCACGCGTGCTGCGGCCCCTGCTCCAGCGCCGTGCTCGAGCAGCTGTGCCAATACTTCGACATCACCATTTTGTACTATAACCCCAACATCTGGCCGGCGGAGGAATACCATCGCCGGGAAACAGAGCTCGAGCGCTTCGTGGCCGAGGCCCACCCCCTCGGGGTGCGGGTGGTGGAGGACCGCTACGAGCCTGCGGAGTTCTACACCGCGGCCCGCGGCCTCGAGGCCGAGCTCGAGCGCGGCGCGCGCTGCACCGCCTGCTACCGGCTGCGGATGCGCCGCGCGGCGGAGTATGCCGCGGCCCACGGCTTCGACTACTTTACCACCACGCTGTCCATCAGCCCCCACAAGGACGCCGCCCGCATCAACCAGATCGGGCAGGCCCTTGCCGCCGAATACGGCGTGCCGCACCTGCCCTCCGACTTCAAGAAGAAGAACGGCTACCTGCGCTCGCTGCAGCTGTCGGACGAATACGGCCTGTACCGGCAGGACTACTGCGGCTGCGTGTTCAGCGCGCGGCAGTCCGCCGCCGCCCGCGCCGCCAAAGCGGAGGAATAAGCGTCACGCCGCCTCTTCCTCGGGCAGGCGGGCCACCAGCGCCGCAAAGGCCAGCATGCCCACGCAGGGCACGATGTTCGAGGCCATGCCCGCGGCAAGGCCCGCCGTCTCGGCCACCACGCCGATGACCCAGGGCATGACGATGGCCCCCAGGCTGGCCGCCGGCAGCAGGATCGCGATGCTGGTGACCGTCGTCATGCGGCCGGCGGCGGCCACGGCGGTGGGGTTCATGCCCGCCATCGCGAAGGCGAAGCAGAACAGCAGCACGATGGCCGGCGTCTGGCTGCGGGCCAGCATCAGCCCAAAGTAGGTCACGATGCAGCCCGCGCCCATCGCCACCATGGCTTTGCGCGGGTTCTTGAAGGGGAAGGCGAAGGCGATCAGCAGCCGCGCGATCAGCGTCGCGCCCCACATCACGGTGACGGTGTAGGTGCTCAGCGCCCCGCCGATGATGCCGCTGTCCTTAAAGTAGGTGACCATCCAGCCGGTGACGCTGGTCTCAGCGGCGTTCTGGCAGAAGATCAGCCCCATCAGCAGCCAGAAGCGGGCGCTGCGCAAAAAGCTCCAGTCGATCTTGCCGCCCGCCTTTTTGCCGCCGGGGCCCATCGGCGTCAGCGCAAAGGCCAGCCACAGCGCCGCGCCCAGCGCCGCCAGCAGAAAGAGGGGCGCCTTCTCCCCTGCGCGCCCCGCCGCCGCGATGACGAAGGGGCACAGCAGCGCCCCGCAGGCGTAGCAGCTGTGCATGATGTTCATGCCGCGGGTGCGGTCGGGGCAGCTGTCCCCCACCAGCACGGTGCAGGTGTTGATCACCTGCCCCTTCGCCGCGCCCACCAGGAAAAAGCCCAGCCCCAGCAGGGCCACCGCCCCGCCAAAGCCCATCAGCCCGTAGCCCGCAAAGTAGCCCAGGCTCAAAAGCAGCACGCTGCGCTTCATGCCGCCCAGCAGGCCGGGCAGCAGCCCGGACAAAAAGCCCGCCGCCAGGTTGCCGATGTTCATCAGGCTCAGCAGCGTGCCGGTCACGCCGTAGGCAAAACCGTACTGCTCCTGCAGCAGGCTGACCACCACCCCGCTGGAGATGGCGCACAGCCCGCTGAAAAAGAAAGCCGCAAAGCCCGCGTTGCGCCGGCGGGCCAGGGTCTGTCGTTCGTCCATGTTATTCCCCCATACAAAAGCCCCCGCAAGGGCCGGCACAGCCGGTCTGCCTGCGGGGGCGCTGTGTTGTGTTCGGTTTCGGCCCCAGGGGTCCCTTACGCGTTCTTCTTCAGCGGGTAGGTGATGATCTTCTTGGGGCACTTGGCCACGCAGGTGCCGCAGCCGGTGCACTTGTCGTAGTCGATCCGCGCCAGGTTGTCGGTGACATGGATGGCGTCGGAGGGGCAGTTGCGCTGGCACATACCGCAGGCGATGCAGGCGGTGGCGCATTCCTTCATGGCCACCGGGCCGCGGTCGCAGTTGGAGCACATGACCA
>CALXGZ010000087.1 GCA_944387975.1 uncultured Faecalibacterium sp. | reverse complement strand
GGATGCAGATGACCGGCACCACCTCGGTCAGCGACGCCACCGCCCACGCCGCCTGCCTGACGGCCCAGGACGTCAACGCCTCGGCCATCGTCACCGTCTCCGAGTCGGGCAACACCGCCCGCCTGCTGAGCAAGTACCGCCCCGAGCAGCCCATCATCGCCTTCGTCATGCGGCCGCAGGTCCAGCGCCAGCTGGCCCTGTCCTGGGGCATCACCCCGCTGCTGATGCCCCTGGCCCACAGCACCGACGAGCTGATCGAAGTGTCCACCACCCTGGCCGAAAAGTACGGCTACATCCACAACGGCGAGCTGGCCGTCGTCACCGCGGGCGTGCCCGTCGGCGTCAGCGGCACCACCAACATGGTCAAGATCCACATGGTGGGCAACTGCCTGGCCTCGGGCGTGGGCGTCGGCCGCGAGGACGCCGACAACGCCAGCGCCACCGGCAAGGCCTGCGTATGCCGCAGCCTCGACGAGATCAAGGCCCGCTTCAAGCCCGGCATGATCCTGGTCGCGCCCTCCACCGACAACAGCATGATGGCCTACATCCGCGACGCCGCCGCCCTCGTCGTTGAGGAGCCCGGCCTGAACAGCCACGCCGCCATCGTGGCCAAGGCGCTGCTCAAGCCCGCCATCGTCGGCGCGCAGGGCGCCACCAGCCACATCCGCGACGGCCTGGACATCGCGGTGGACTGCGCCCACGGCAGCGTGCAGTCCCTGCAGGCGCAGATGTAAGGCGGCGCGCCCATGCAACAGATGGAGCGCATCGCCAGCTTCTGTGTGGACCACACCGTCCTGCAGCGCGGGATGTACCTCAGCCGCCAGGACGGCGACGTCCTGACCTGGGATATCCGCATGAAACGCCCCAACCAGGGCGATTACCTGTCCACCGGGGCGGCCCACACGCTGGAGCATCTCTTCGCCACCTACGCGCGCAACAGCGCGTACAGCGCGGGGGTCGTCTACGTCGGCCCGATGGGCTGCCGCACCGGCTTCTACCTGCTGACGCGGGGCCTGACCCCCGCCCAGGCGCTGGAGCTGACGGCGGCGTCCTTCCGCTTTATGGCAGGCTACGACGGGCCCATCCCCGGCGCCAGCGCGTCCGAGTGCGGCAACTACCGCGACATGGACCTGCCCGCCGCCCGGGCCGAGGCCGCCGCCATGCTGCCCGTGCTGGAGGCGCTGACCCCCGACCAGCTGCACTACTGAAACTAAAAAGACCCCTGTTGGCTCCGTTCGGAGACCCAGCAGGGGTTTTCTTGTTCTTATCGCTCGCGCTGGCGGTGCTGGCCGGTGGCGCGGTAAAAGACCTGTTTTTCCTGGTACATCAGGCGGTCGGCCTCGTCGTACTGGCGCCAGGCGTCGCAGTTGGTGGGCCGCCAGCACACGCCCATCGAAATGCTGATGCCGGCCAGCGCCAGCCGGGCCCGGGCGTCCTGCGCAGCCAGGTGGAAGGCCTCTTCCTCCGCGCCGGGCCACAGCACCGCGAACTCGTCGCCGCCGATGCGGTAGGCCCTGTGCGGGAAGGCCCCCGCGATGCAGTCCGCCGTGCGGCGGATCAGCATGTCGCCGGCCATGTGGCCCATCTGGTCGTTCCAGGCCTTCAGGCCGTTCAGGTCGAAGCAGGCTACCCCCAGCGGCCGCTCGGGGTGGCGCTGGATCTCGGCCACGTCGGTGTTGAAGCGGTTGCGGTTGTACAGGCCCGTCAGCGTATCGGTAAAGCTGAGCCTTTTCAGCTCGTTCTCCAGCTCGACGCGGCGGGTGATATCGTAGGTCAGCCGCTGGATGATGTCGCCCGCGTCGCCGCTGCTGATCAGCGCGATGCTGCAGTTCATGTACAGCACCTGGCCGCTGCGGGCGCGCACGCGGTAATCCACGCTGGCGCGCTGGCCCGGCGTGCGCAGGCCGTCCAGGGCCTGCTGCAGCAGGGGCGCGTCCTCTTCCACGATGCTGCCGGTGAAGCCGCGGCCCCAGTCCATCTGGTAAATCTCTTCCTCGGGGATGCCCAGCTGCTTTGCCACCGCCCGGTTGCAGGTCAGCAAACGGTATGTCCCGCCCGGCTGGCGCAGCAAGCGCACGATGCCACAGGAGACGGTGTGGTAGATGCTGGCCAGTTCCTCGCTGGCGGCGGCGATCTGCGCCTTTTGGATCTCGATCTGCTGGCGCATGTAGTCCCGGGACTGCTGGGCCATCTCGGTGGGGAAGCCCACGTCCCCCGCCCGCATCTCGGTATAGGGGTTCGAGATGTGCAGGTGGCAGCAGCGGGCCTTGCCGTCCTGCCAGCGGATGCAGGTGGTGATGCGCTGGTGCACCCGCAGGTACACCCCCGTGGACGGGTCGGTGGCGATCCACATGCGGCCCACGCACAGGCAGACGTCCCCGGCCGGCATCATGGTCTTATATTCCTCGCCGGTGATGTTGCAGCGCGGCACCTTGCCCTTGAACTGCCGGAAGACGGCCAGCAGCTCGTCCTTGCCGCCGACCAGGAACTCCTCCTCCCCTGCGCCCAGCCAGGCGAAGGGGTCGTCAAACAGGGATTCGTCCGCCGTGAAGTCGTTCTCGCAGTAGTGCTTGTGGACCAAAAAGCGGGTCAGCTCCACAGCTTCCCGCTCGCGGCCTGCATCTGCCGGCATGACGCCACCTCCCTTTACCGGCGTTTTTTACAGGGCGCGCTGCACCGCGCGCCTTACTTTTTGATGATATCATAAAAGGCAGTAAAATACAAGCTTTTGGCCGGATAGAAAACCAGCCGCCCGGGCGCCCGGGCGGCGGCTTTGTTTTTCATTCACGGCTTTTTCTCCAGCGGGCCCACAGGGCGCCGGGGCGCGGGCCCGGTCGACCCCCGCAGGATCAGCTGGCCGTGCAGCAGCAGGCTGCTGATGGGCACGCCGTTCAGCAGGCTGTCCAGGGCGTAGTAGCCGCTTTTGCCCAGCTGCAGGCGGTCCTGGCGGATGCTGGTGAGGGGCGGCGCGGTGTGCGCGCAGAAGGGCAGGTCGTCGAAGCCGACGATGCTCAGCTGCTCGGGCACGCGGATGCCCAGCTCGATGCAGCGGATCAGCACCGTGTGGGCCAGCAGGTCGCTGCTGCACAAAATGGCCGTCACCCCCTGGGCCAGCAGGCGGGGCAGGTGGGTGTCCAGCGTCTCGGAAAAGTAGAAGGAATAGCCCGCCAGCGCCCGGCCGCAGGGCAGCTTGTGGCGGCGCATCTCGTTGAAAAAGCTCTTGTAGCGCACCTGGTAGATGTGGCTGCCCAGCGCGCCGCTCAGATAGCCGATCTTGCGGTGGCCCATGCCGTACAGCGCCTCGATGGCCTGGCCGATGGCCTCGTTGTTGTCGATGCCCAGGGTCGACACCGCGGGGTTGCCGCGGATGAGGTTGTCGTAGAGGACGGCCGGGGTGTGGCTGCGGGGGAACTCCTTCATCCAGGGGTCCAGCAGCGTCAGGCCCAAAAACAGCGCCCCGAGGTAGCCCTCCCGCAGCATATAGGCGTCGTAGGGCATGGATTTTTGCAGCACGTCCGTCAGGCGCACCACCTTGACGCCGTAGCCGGCGGGCTCGGCCATCTGGCGGAAGCCCGTGACGATGTCGGTGCCGAAGTCCTCGGGCTTGGCGTAGTCCATATTCTCGATGAAGACGCACAGCGTGCGCACCGCCCCGCGCCGCGCCCGCGTGTAGCCCAGGGCCACCGCCGTATCCAGGATGGTCTTGCGCAGCGCGTCGCTGATATCGGGCGCGCCGTTCAGCGCCTTCGAGACCGTCCCCTTCGAAACGCCCACCTTTTTGGCGATATCGTCCATCGTCGGCATGCGCGGCCCCCTCCCTTCCTTGCTGGTAATGCAGCTTTTATTATACCTTTCCTGTAGGAAAAACGCAAACCGCGAAACATCCAAAAAAGTTTCGAGGTTTTTGGCGTAGTATCCAAGACGCCCGTTTTGCCCATCAATCTGCTGTAAATTCAAGGGCGTGTGTTGTGCAGTGTTCACAAATCGTTCTCAAATCCGCAAAAAAGTCTTGATTCTTTGGGCGTTTGGGTTTATAGTAAAGCCAATACGAAACATTACGAAACTTTGTAATGCCTTCGTCCCAAAGGTTTCACGATATACAAAAGGAGGAAATGCTACATGCGCAAGAAAATGTCCGCGCCCCGCATCCTGTCCCGGAGGGACTTTCTGCGTCTCTCGGCGGCGGCGGCCGGGGCCGCAGCTGCGGGCGGCATGCTGAGCGGCTGTTCCGAGGGCGGCGGCGAGAACGTCCGCCTCATGGTCTGGAGCCCCTCGCAGGACCAGGCCAAGGACAGCGGCGAGTGGCTGCAGACCTGCTGCAACCGCTTTGCCGAGCTGCACCCGGAGTGGAAGATCACCTTCGTCTACGGCGTGGCGGACGAGGCCGGCGCGGCCGGCACCGTCAGCCAGGACGCCGAGGCCAGCGCCGACGTGTTCATGTTCGCCAACGACACCCTGACCACATTGACCGACGCCGGGGCGCTGGCCAAGTTCGGCGGCATTTACGCCGATGAGATCGCCGCCACCAACAGCCAGGGCCTGGTGGACAGCCTGACGATGGACGGCTACATCTACGGCGTGCCCTTCACCACCAACACCTGGTTCATGTACTACGACAAGGCCGCCTTCACCGAGGAGGACATCCGCAGCCTGGACGCCATGCTGGCCAAGGGCAAGGTCAGCTTCCCCTTCACCAACTCCTGGTACCTGCCGGCCTTCTACTTCGGCAACGGCTGCACGCTGTTCGGCGACGGCACCCAGGAGGAGCTGGGCGTCGACTTCGGCGGACAGAAGGCCGTGGACGTGACCAACTACCTGATCGACCTGTACAACAACCCCAACTTCACCGTGGACGCCGACGGCTCCGGCATGGCCGGCCTGCGCGACGGCAGCATCAAGGCCATCTTCACCGGCTCGTGGGACGCCGCCGCCATCAAGGAGATCCTGGGCGACAACATGGGGGTTGCGGCCCTGCCCACCTTCACCCTGAACGGCGAGGAAAAGCAGATGTACGCCTACGCCGGCAGCAAGGCCATCGGCGTCAACACCAACAGCAGGTACATGGTGCAGGCCATCCAGCTGGCCCTCTACCTCGGCGGCGCCGAATCGCAGCAGCTGCACTACGACCTGCGCACCGTCATCCCCTGCAACACCGAGCTTCTGGCCGACCCCGCCATCGCCAGCGACGAGCTGGTGGCCGCCCAGAACGACACCTTCAACCGCACCTCGATCCTCCAGCCTTTCGTCTCGGGCATGAGCAACTGCTGGACCCCGGTCGAGAACATGG
>CALXGZ010000086.1 GCA_944387975.1 uncultured Faecalibacterium sp. | reverse complement strand
GGGGTAGATCTGGTAGATGACGGCTTGCTTCCACCAGTCCTGTTTGTTAAAGTCTGCCATAGCGATCCTCCTTGCTGCAAGCATTTAAACGCGGCGTACCAGCACGCCGCCGGGGGCCAGCGTCTCGCCGTCCCAGGCCAGGGCGAAAAGGTCCGCGCCGCCGGGGGCCACGGCCTCGGGCTGCGCGCCCGCGTTGAGATAGACCTCCAGCCGGCTGCCCCCGGCCCCGCGCCGGTAGTGCACCAGGCGGCCCGCCCCGGGCAGGAACTCGATCTCGCTGCCCTGCAAGGCGGGCTCGCGCCGGCGCAGGGCGATCAGGGTGCAAAGGCTGGGGCTGGGGCCCTCGGCCTCCACTTTGGCCCAGGGCATGCAGCGGCGGCAGTCGGGGTCGGGGCCGCCGTCCAGCATCACCTCGGTGCCGTAATAGATGCAGGGGCTGCCCGGCAGCGTGAACAGGGCGGTCAGCTGCTGCCAGTACTCGGCCTCGCTGGCGGCGCGGCTGCGCAGGCGTATGGTGTCGTGGGAGTCCAGCAGCGTGAACTGCGCGGCGTTGACCTGCGGCGCGTAGACCGACATGCAGCGCCCCACGTCCCAGCCGAAGGCCGCCGCGGGGCGGGCCTTATCCTCAAAAAAGCGGCGGATGGCGCTTTGCAGGGGGTAGTGCATGACGGCGTCGTACTCGTCGCCCTCCAGCCAGGCGGGGGCGTCGTGCCAGATCTCTCCCAGCAGGTAGGGCTCGGGCTTGAGGGCTTTGAGCCGCGCGCGCAGCCGCCGCAGGAAGCTGTGGGCGATCTCGTTGCCCACGTCGAAGCGGATGCCGTCGATGCCGTAGCGCTGCACCCAGGCCTCGCACAGGGCGATGAAGTATTCCTGCACGGCGGGCTCGTTGGTGTTCAGCTTGGGCATGCCGCCGTGGAAGGCGAAGGAGAAGTAGCGGCCGTCCCGCGTCTCGCCCTCGTCGAAGGGCCACTGGCGGACGAAGAACCAGCTCCAGTACGGGGAGCTGGGCCCGTGGGCCACCACGTCCCGCCAGGGGGCGAAGTTCGGGCCGCAGTGGTTGAACACCGCGTCCAGCATGACGCGGATGCCCTGTGCGTGGGCGGCGCGCACCAGCTGCTCGAGGTCGGCCTCGCTGCCGAAGTCGGGGTCCACCCTGCTGTAGTCGGCGGTGTCGTACTTGTGGATGCTGCCGGCGAGGAAGACCGGGTTGAGGTACAGGCCGTTCACCCCGAGCTTTGCCAGGTAGGGCAGCTTGGCGGTGATGCCGGCCAGGTCCCCGCCGAAGCGCTCGGCGTTGGTGACGGGGCCGTCGCGCCAGGGCTGGCCCCCGCCGCGCCCGCTGCCGCCGCGGCAGAAGCGGTCGGGGAAGATCTGGTACCACACCGTCTGCCGCACCCACTCGGGCGGGGCGATCAGGTCGGCGGGGTTCATCCACGGCATCGTGAAGCACTGGACGTGGTTGTCAAGCTGTAATTTCGCGCGCAGGCCGTCCTCGTAGTAATACAGAGTCTCGCCCTCCGCGGCCACCTCGAAGCAGTAGCGCAGCCGGCGGTAGGGCGGCCGCAGGACGGCCCGCCACAGCTGGTGCTGCTCGAGCCGGACGGCGGGGCGCATCTCCATGCGGCGGCCCTGCCAGCTCTCCTCGCCGCCGGCGATGCCCGCCTCGTAGGGGTCGGCGTAGATCAGGGTGACGCGCTGCACGTCCAGGCCGGCGCGCAGGGTGATCTGCAAGGTCTCTTTGTCCAGGGCGCAGCACAGGGGGGTGCGGGCTTCATGATAGATCGCGGCTGTATTCATGAAAAAGCCTCCTTTGGGTTCTTCGGTTTACCTTCTTATCTGCAACAAAGATACGATGCAAACGCCCCGGATTCAATAAGAAAACCGCCTGTTCCTATCAAAAAAACGCCAACTCACGCTTTGGCCCAGCCGTCCGCAAAGCCGGCGGCCTCGGGCCGCTCCAGCGCCTCGCACACGCGCAGCACCTCGCCCACGCTCCAGGCCTGGGCGAAGCACCCGCGCGAGGGCCCCGGCGCGCCGCCGTCGTAGATCTCGGGCAGCTGGCCGAGGCAGCCCTCCCGCAGGGCGGGGGCCAGGGCCTCCAGGTCCTGGCGGACGCGGGCGCGGCTGGCCGCGTCGAAGCCGCCCAGGCGCAGCTCGGCCAGATAGTAGCCCCCCAGCGGGAAGGGCCAGACCGTGCCCTGATGGTAGGCGAGGTCCCGCACCCGCTGCGGCCCGCCGTAGACAGGGTGGAAGTCGGGGTCGCCGGGGTCGAGGGTGCGCAGGCCGCAGGGCGTCCACAGCGCGCGGCGGACGCTGCGCGCCACCCCGGCGGCCTGGGCGCGCGTCAGCGGGGTGAAGGGCATCGAGACGGCCCAGATCTGGTTGCAGCGCAGCTGCGTGTCGGCGGGGGAGGCCTCGGGGCTGACGACGTCCTTCAGGCGCTGCTCGTCCTCCATCCAGAAGGCGACGCGGAAGCTGCGCCCCGCCTGCGCGGCCAGGGCGGCGTAGGGGGCCCCGTCCGCCCCGGCCAGCGGGGCCAGCCGCGCCATGATGCACAGGGCGTTGTACCAGTAGGCGTTGACCTCCACCGGCTTGCCGTGGCGGGGGGTGGGCAGGTGCTCGCCGATGCGCACATCCATCCAGGTCACCTGGTCGAGGCCCTCGCCGGCGCACAGCAGGCCGCCGCCGTCCATGTGGATGCCGTGACGGGTGCCGGCCTTGTAGCAGGCGATGATGCGTTCGGCGCAGGGCCAGAGCTCCCGGACGAATTCATCGTCCCCGGTGCGGGCGTGGTACAGCCACAGGCAGTTGATGAAAAGCAGGGCCGCGTCCACGGTGTTGTACTGGGGCGGCGCGTCCTGGTCGGGGAAGAGGTTCGGCAAAAGGCCGTCCCGCTCGTTGGCGGCAAAGGTGCGCAGGATGCTCTTGGCGTCGGCGTAGCGGCGGGTGCTCAGGGTGCAGCCGGGCAGGGCGATCATGGTGTCGCGCCCCCAGTCGGTGAAGAAGGGGTAGCCGGCGACGATGGTCTTGCCCCCGGTGGAGGCGCGCTCCACCACGAAGGCGTCGGCCGCCGCGGACAGCGCCCGGCCCAGCTCCCCGCGCAGGCCGGCGGCCTCGGCCTGGGCCCGGCGGCGTCTGGCCTGGCCGGCGGTCACGGCGCCGGCTTTGGGCAGCCTTGCCTCGGTGCCGAAGACGAGGGCGCAGTCCTTCACCTCGCCGGGGGCGGCGCTGAAGGTGAAGTGCCCGGCCGCCGCGCACAGGCCGCTGCCCGGCCGGCCGTCGGGGGCGTCGTGGCGGAAGCGGAGGCGCTCGTATTGCACGGCGGGCAAAGCCTCGGCCCGGCCGCCCTCCACGGCAAAGTGAAGCGTCAGCGCGCCGCTGTGTACCTGGCCATCCTGCCAGGCAAAGCTGCGCCGGCGGCTGAGCTGGCGGCCCTTGGGCACAAAGCGCAGCCAGGGGGTGACGTCCAGCACCGCCGTGCTGTCGGAGCCGTTCTCGATGGTGTAGCTGACGGCCACGGTGTTGCCGCCGTACTGCATGGCCACCTGGCGGGTGACGCGGACGCCGCCGGCCTCGTAGACCCAGCGGGGCCCCGCCCCGTCGAAGAGGATGAGATTGCGCCAGCCGTCCTCATCGGGCGCGCCGGCCTTGTCCTGGGTGGACAGGCTGCAGGTCATGGCCCCGGCGCTCAGCGTCTCGCTCAGGCGGTGGACCAGGTCGAAGCGGGCGGTGGGGGCCCGCAGGCAGGCCATCAGCAGGGCGTGGTCCCCCCGCGTGGCCGAAAAGGCGGTGGACAAAGCGCAGTACGCGCCGGTGCCGCTGGCCAGCAGGAAGCAGTCCTGCTGGGCGTCAGGGCCGGCGAAGTCCTGCCGGCCAAAGATATAGTCCATTTTCCTCTCTCCTAACAAAAGTGTGTTACAGCTGCGCCCGGCCCAGGATCAGGGCCCCGGCGGCCGGCAAAGCGGCCTGCCCGCACAGCAGGGCGGGGGCGGCGTCCTCCCAGCGGAAGCTGCTGTCGGGGTCGGCCAGCACCTGCCACCGGCCGGCAGGCAGGGGGGCCTGGCGCGGGCAGCTTGCCGCATTGTAGAACAGCAGCAGCTCGTCCCAGCGGCTGCCGGGGCCGCTGTTGTCCAGCTGGAAGGCCGCGGCCAGCCGCCCCGGCCGCCAGGCCGCCAGCAGGCGGCGGGCTGCGCCTTCGCTCTTATCGCAGAGGGCGGGCAGCAGCCCCCGCAGGGCGATCAGCCCGCGGTAGTAGTCGGCCAGGGCCTGCCAGGGGCCGTCCCAGGCGCGGGCCCAGTCCAGCCGGTTGAGGGCGGCGGAGGCGTTGAAGCTGTTCTGCAGGCCCTGCTTGCTGCGGCCGAACTCCTCGCCCGCCAGCATGAACCAGTGCCCCTGGCAGCCGAAGCAGAAGGCCACGGCCAGCCGGTTGGCCCGCAGGATGGCGGGGCTGGGCGTGTCGAACTGCCGGGCGGGGTCCATCGTGATCACCAGCTTGTCCCACAGGGTCCAGTCGTCGTGGCTGGACAGGTAGTTGATGGTCTGGGAGGGCGCGCGCACCGCGAAGCGCCCGCCCTGCGCCCCGGCCCAGCCGGTGACGGCCAGGCGCAGATCGGCCAGCCGGGCCGAGCCCCCGTTGACGAAGCCGGGCCGCTCGGCGTGCAGGATGTGCCCCTTGACCAGGTCCCGCGTGGCGTCGCAGAAGGCCCCGAGGTTCTCATCCAGGCCGGGCAGGGCGCGCTTGCCGGCGGGCTTTGCGCCGCGGCGCATGGGGCTGCCGTGGGCGGCCCAGGGCTCGCCGAAGAGGAGCTTTTCGCCTTTGCCGTAGATGCGGTCCAGCTCGGCGCGGATGCGCCCCATCAGCGCGGTGTCCAGCAGGGCCATCAGGTCGAAGCGGAAGCCGTCGATGTGGTACTCCCGCGTCCAGTACAGCACGGACTCAAGGATATAGCGCGCGCACATGCTGCGCTCGCTGGCAAGGTCGTTGCCGCAGCCCGAGCCATCGGCGGGGCTGCCGTCGGGGTTCTGGCGGTAGAAGTACCAGGGCTCGGTCCGCCACAGCCAGGAGTCGAGGCGGTAGGTGTGGTTGTACACCACGTCCATGATCACGCGGAAGCCGTTGGCGTGCAGGGCCTGCACGGCCTCTTTCAGCTCGCGGATGCGCACCGCGCCGTCGCAGGGGTCGGTGGCGTAGCTGCCCTCGGGCACGTTGTAGTTCACCGGGTCGTAGCCCCAGTTGAAGGCTTCGGCGTCGTCCTCGGGCACCGAGCCGTAGTCGAACACCGGCATCAGCTGCACGTAGTTGACCCCCAGCCGCTTGAGGTGATCCAGGCAGGTGGGGTGCGCGCCGTCGCCGTCCAGCGTGGTGCCGCGCAGGGTCAGGGCCTTGTACTTGCCGCGCAGCGCCTCGGGCACGCCGCTGCGCGCGTCGTGGGAGAAGTCCTTGACGTGCACCTCCCAGATGACGTCCTCGGGGCCGCGGGCGGGGGGCGCGTCCTGCGCCCAGCCCTCGGGGTCGGTGCGGCGCAGGTCGATCACCATGCTGCGGGCCCCGTCCCGGCCGCAGGCGCGGGCCCAGGGGTCGGCGGTGCGGCGGCAGACCCCCTCGCTGTCGGTGACGGCGTAGTCGTAGTAGCGGCCGTCCAAGTCGCCGTCCACGGTGGCCTCCCAGACGCCGCGCGCCGTGCGCGCAAGGTCCAGCGTCATATAGGGGCCGCCGTCCGTGCCGTCCATATAAAGCGACAGCGTGACCTGCCGGGCGGTGGGGGCCCACAGGGCGAAGCGCGTGGCCCCGGCCGACCAGAGCGCGCCCAGCGGGGCGTCGGTGTGGTACTGTGCCTCAAAGGCTTTGGAATCGTACATTTTGCGGCGTGCCGTGGCGGCCGCCGCCGTCTGAGTCGCAGTTTGCATAGGGTGTACCGTCCTTGTTCGATGTAGACAAAAGGCAGCCGCCAGAGGAAAGGTCCTGGCGGCTGCGCGCGATAGGGGAGAATGGAGGATGGAGAATCAGAGAATACCGATCAGCCCTTGACCGCGCCGGCCATGCCGTTGACGTAGTATTTCTGCAATTTGAGGAAGAGGATGGCGATGGGGATGGAGATCAGCACCGCGCCGGCGGCAAAGCTGGTGTACCAGCTGTCGATGTACTCCTTTTCCAGCATGCGCCACAGGCCGATGGCCACGGTGTACTGGTCGGAGTTGGCGCGGCAGATGACCTTCGCAAAGACGAAGTCGACCCAGGGGCCCATGAAGCTGGTCAGGATGGTGTAGATGACGATGGGCTTCGACAGGGGCAGGGTGATCTTGGTGAAGATCTGCCAGCGGGTGCAGCCGTCCAGCAGGGCGGCCTCGTCCAGGGCCATGGGGATGGTGTCGAAAAAGCCCTTCGTGATCTGGAAGCCCAGCGCCGCGCCGCCCGAATAGCACAGGATCAGCGCGAAGCGGACGCTGTTGCCCTCGGTCAGGCCCACGGCCTTGAGGATGAAGTACACGGCCACCATCGACATGAAGCCGGGGAACAGGCCCAGCACCATCGCCATGTTCATGTAGGGGCGGCGCATCTTGAAGCGCAGCCGCGACAGGCAGTAGGACGCCGACAGCAAAAAGAACGAGGACAGCAGGCAGGAGCACACGGCGATGAACAGGGTGTTCATGAACATCTGCGGGAAGTTGAGCAGCGTCGTGTCGGTGAACAGCTTGACGTAGTTATCCAGGGTGAAGGTCTTGGGGAAGAAGGTGGAGATGTAGCTGCCCTTCTCGCCGCGGAAGCTGGTCATGATGATCCACGCCACCGGGAACAGCCAGATGAAGGCCAGCACGGACAGGACGATGTAGACGATGACGTTGTTGCGGGTGCGGATGCGCTTGGCGCTTAACTGTTTGGCCGCTTTGGAACTGTTGCTCATGCTCAGAACCCTCCTTCTTCACGGTAGGACTTGCTGCGGCGGTAGGTCAGCAGCGAGCCGATGGCCAGGATGATGAACGTCAGGATGCCGACGACCGCGCCCACGTTGTAGTACTGCTTGTCGATGGTCAGCTTATACAGCCAGGTGACCAGCAGGTCGGTACTGCCGGCGGTGGAGGACAGGTCGGTGACGGGGACGCCGCCCGACAGCCGGTAAATGACGTTGAAGTTGTTGACGTTGCTGGTGAAGGTGGCGATCAGGTACGGGGTGGTGACGTAGAACATGTACGGCAGCGTGATGCGGAAGAAGGTCTGCACCGCGTTGGCGCCGTCGACGGTGGCCGCCTCGTACAGGTCGGCGGGGATATTCTGCAGCACGCCGGTCAGCTGCAGCAGGGTGTAGGGCACGCCGACCCAGATGTTGATCAAAATGACGGTGACGCGCGCCCAGGTGGGGTCGGTGAAGAAGGGCAGGCTCTCGCCGGCGGCGAGGAAGCCCAGCTGCCGCAGCAGGACGTTGACCGCGCCCTCGGGCTGCAGCATGGTGCGCATGATCAGCAGCGAGACGAACATGGGCACCGCGCAGGGCAGCACAAAGCAGAAGCGCCAGAAGCCCTTGGCCTTGGTATCCTTGCGGTTGATGATGATGGCAAGGATCATGCCGGCAAAGTAGTTGGTAAAGGTGGCGAAGAAGGCCCAGACCAGCGTCCAGCCCAGCACACGCCAGAAGGTGGAGCCCAGCACCGAGTTGGAATCGAACAGGGTGAAGAAGTTCTGCAGGCCCACCCAGTCGAACAGGACCAGGTGATTGCCGATCTTGCTGTAGCTGGTGAAGGCCATGCAGATCATGAAGATCAGCGGCAGGATGGTCAGGATGCCGATGAAGAACATCGGCGGGGTCATCAGCAGGCGGTAGAGGTTTGCGTCGAACAGGTCGGCGATGTCCTCGGCCAGGGTGTTGACGCGGCGGCCGGCGGCCTCGTTCAGCTGGGCGGCGTAGCCGCTCTTGAGGGTGCCGCGCCAGATCCAGAACATCACGCAGGTCAGCAGGATGGTGGCCAGGCCGTACAGCAGGATCAGGATGGAACGGTCGCCCTGGGTGTACTCAAAGATCTGCAGCTCCTCGTTCCAGTATTCCTGCTGTTCGACGCTGCCCAGGCCGGGCAGCATGGCCAGGTTGTGCAGGCCGTACATCACCATAAAGGCGATGTAGGCCGCTTCTGCCGCCAGGAACAGCAGCCCCTTGGCCACCTGCTTGTGGGCCATGTTGCCCAG
>CALXGZ010000085.1 GCA_944387975.1 uncultured Faecalibacterium sp. | reverse complement strand
CTCCTTGGCCGCAAAGTTGACCAGGGCGGCCTCGGTGGGCTCGCCCTCGGCCTGGCCGGCGTCGTTCAGGTTGGCGTCGCTGCACAGGGCCATGGCGGTGGCCAGGGGGGCGGTGTCGCCCACGTGCTGGACGACGGTCATCTTGTTCTGGGTCAGGGTGCCGGTCTTATCCGAGCAGATGACCTGGGTGCAGCCCAGGGTCTCGACGGCGGTCAGGCGGCGGATGACGGCGTTGCGGTGGCTCATGTTCGTCACGCCGATGGACAGCACGACGGTGACGACGGTGGCCAGGCCCTCGGGGATGGCGGCGACGGCCAGCGAGACGGCCACCATGAAGGTGGACAGGACCGAATCCAGCGTGAAGGAGCCGGCCACGATCAGGTCAAAGACGAAGATGAACAGGCAGATGCCCAGCACCAGCTTGGACAGGATGGTGCTCAGCTGCTCCAGCTGGCGCTGCAGCGGGGTCTGCTCCTGCTCGGTGTTGGCCAGCGCGCCGGCGATCTTGCCCATCTCGGTGTCCATGCCGGTGCGGGTGATCAGGGCCTTGCCGCGGCCGTAGACCACGGTGGAGCCCATATAGCACATGTTTTTGCGGTCGCCCAGGGGCACCTCGCTCTGGTCCTTGCCCAGGCCCAGCGCGTCGATGATCTTGTTGACGGGCACGCTCTCGCCGGTCAGGGCGGCCTCCTCGATCTTGAGGCTGGCGCTCTCCAGCAGGCGGCCGTCGGCGGGCACGGCGTCGCCGGCCTCCAGCAGCACCACGTCGCCGGGCACCAGCTGGTCGCTGTGGATCGAGACCTGCTTGCCGTCGCGCAGCACCTTACAGGTGGCGGCGGTCATGGTCTGCAGCGCCTCGATGGCGGCCTCGGCCTTGCTCTCCTGGAAGACGCCCAGGATCGCGTTCAGCAGCACGACGATCAGGATGATGAACACCTCGGCGAAGCTCTCGCCCGAGATGACGTTGGTCACCGCGGAGACGGCGGCCGCGATCATCAGGATGATCAGCATGGGGTCCTTCAGCTGCTCGATGAAGCGCTGCAGCAGCGTGGGCTTCTCAGCGTCCTTGAGCTTGTTGGGGCCGTACTTTTCGAGCCGGGCAGCGGCCTCAGCGCTGCTCAGACCGTCGGGGCTGGTGTTCAGCTCCGCGATCAGCTCTTGGGGGGATTGCACGTACTCCTGTTTCATTTCTCGGTTTACTCCTTCTGACAGTGTACAGTGGGTGTGCGTGGGAGCCTTCCGGCGCAAAGGCCGCGGTATAAAAAAAGACTCATGCACTGGTAATGGGCCGGTGCATGAGTCTCATTCTCTTTGATAAGCTGCCCGAACCCTTATTGGCGAAGGATCGTCCTGACGGGCCAGCTGCGCGTTTTCACGCGGAATTACTCCCTCATGTGCCCTCTATTATACAGGCAAGAGGGGGCGTTGTCAATGGACAGTTTGTTCAAACTGTACAATAAACGCTGCCCGTCTTTGGGTATTATGCGCAGCTCACTCGACGCTGATCATATAGTAGTAGACAGGCTGGCCGCCGCGGATGTGGCTGACTTCCACATGGCCGGGGCACTTTGCCTTGATGATCTCGGTGGTGCGCTCGGCGTCCTCGTCGCTGACGTCGCAGCCGGAGATGACGGTGACGAAGCTCGAGTCCTTCTTGCACATGCCGCGGGCCAGGCGGTAGGCGGCCTTGGTCAGGTCGCTGGAGGTGGCCACGATCTTGCCGTTTTCCAGCGACATGATCTCGCCCTTGCGGATGCGCTTGCCGTCATACTCGCTGTCGCGGGCGGCGTAGGTGATCAGGCCGGTGGAGACGTTGTCGGCGGCCTTCATCATATTGATGGTGTTGGTCTCGACCGAGGCGGTGGGGTCGAAGTTGAGCATGGCGGTGATGCCCATGGGGATGGTGCGGGTGGGCAGCACCACCACGCGGCGGTCGGCCAGCTTTTCGGCCTGCTCGGCGGCCATGATGATGTTCTTGTTATTGGGCAGGACGAAGACGGTCTTGGCCGGCACGCTCTGCACGGCGGCGAGGATGTCCTCGGTGGCGGGGTTCATGGTCTGCCCGCCCGAGACGACGGCGTCCACGGCCAGGTCGGTGAAGACGGCCTTCAGGCCCTCGCCGGCGGCCACCGCCACAAAGCCGTAGTCGCGGCCCGGGTCGACGGCGGCGTAGATGAACTCGCTGGCGGCGGCGTCGGAGGCGCGCTGCTTCTGCTCGGCCTCGGCCTGCTTTTCCAGGCTCTTGCCCTGCTTCTGGCGGGCGAGGAACTGCTCGTGCATGTTCTCGATCTTGAAGTTGGTCAGGTAGCCGTACTTGATGGCCTCGGAGAGGATCTTGCCGGGGTCGGCGGTGTGCACGTGCAGGTTGATGACGTCGTCGTCCTCGATGCACACGACGCTGTCGCCGTTGGACTCGGCAAAGGCGCGCATCTTGGCGGCGCTGGCGCCGTCCTCCTTGTGGATCAGGAACTGGGTGCAGTAGCCGTTCTTGATGTCCTCCACCTTCATCAGGTCGTCGGTGAAGACGCCGCGGCCGGCGTTGGCGGTGGAGAGCTTGGCCTTGTTCTGGGTGGTCTCGGCGGCGGGGACGACGCCCTCGCCGTGGAAGACCTTGCCCATGCCCTCGAAGATGATCAGGATGCCCTGGCCGCCGGCGTCCACGACGCCGGCCTTTTTCAGCACGGGCAGCAGGTTCGGGGTGTCGTCCAGGGCGCGCTGGCCGGCCGACATCACCAGGTCCCACAGCTCGTCCACATCGGCGATGCCGCTGGCGCGGGCCTCCTCGGAGGCGACGCGGGCTACGGTCAGGATGGTGCCCTCGGTGGGCTTCATGACGGCCTTATAGGCGGCCTGGACGCCCTTTTCCAGGGCGACGACCAGGTCCTCGGCGCCGGCCTCCTTCTTGCCCTCCAGCGCCTTGGAGAAGCCGCGGAACAAAAGGCTGGTGATGACGCCCGAGTTGCCGCGCGCGCCGCGCAGCATGGCGGAGGCGGCGGTCTTGGCGGCCTCGCCCACGGTGCAGTCGTCGGCCAGGGCGTCCAGCTCGGGGACGGCCGCGCCGATGGTCATGCCCATGTTGGTGCCGGTGTCGCCGTCCGGCACAGGAAAGACGTTCAGCTCGTCCACGCGGGAGCGCTGGTTGTTGATGTTGTTTGCGCCTGAGATGATGGCGTCACGCAGAATTTTACCACTGATCATTGTTTTTAACTCCTTGTCCTGCCCAGGGGCGTGCCCGGGGATGTTGCTTGCTCAGTCGGTGGGGCTTTGTGTCAGGCGATCACGTCGTCCACCGACACGATCACGCGGGCGACCCGCAGACCGGTCGAGCGCTCGACCTCGTCCTGTACGCGGTGGGTGATGCTCTGGGCTGCGGTGGCGATGTTCAGCCCATAGCCGACGGCGATGTGGATCTCGATGACGAGGCGGCCGTTCTCGGGGGTGACGCGGACGCCCTTGTCGGCAAAGTCCTCGCCGCGCACCAGGCTGCGCACCGTGTCAGCCACCCCGCGGGGGGCCATGGCGGCCACGCCGTAGCAGTTCTTGGCGGCTTCGCCTACCAGAGTCGAAAAGTATTCGGCGGAAAAGCGGACATCGCCCAAGGGGAAATGGGTAGTGATCATAATCGCTCTGCTCCTTTTATATAGATTTTTCAAAAGCTTGCGCTTCACTGTGCGATGGAAAGGCTGGCCAGGGAATAGTACAGGTCGCTGACGCTGGAGATGACGCCGCTGGTGCGGCGGTTGGACACCGTCACCCCGCCCCGCCACAGCAAGGGCAGGTAGGGCATCTGTGCGGCAAAGGCCTGCTCGAAGGCCGGGGCGGCGGCGCTGTCGGCCCGCAGCTGGGCGTAGGCGTCCAGCAAAGGCTGGCTGAGGGCCAGGCCGTAGCGGGCGCTGCCGCTCCAGAAGGGGGAGAGGTCATTATTATTATACAACTTCATTTCGCCGATGTACAGTTCGAATTGCCGATCCTGTACCATTTGCAGGTAAACGCCGAAATCATCGGCCAAGGTGAGGGTGGCTTCGATGCCGGCTTCCTCCCATTGCTGCTGCAAAAGCCGGGCCGCGTACACCCGGTCGGCCGAGCTGCCGCAGGCCAGGATGTCGATGCGGGCGGGCCGGCCGGCCTCGTCCACATAGCGGGCGGCGGCCTCGTCCCAGCGGTAGCCGAGGGCGGCCATCGCGGCGGCGAAGCCCTCGGGGTCCGCCTCCTCCGACAGGACCTGCTGGCCGCGCACGCATTCATACAGGGGGTCCAGGGCGCCGGGGGCGGGGCTGGCGCTGGCAAAGCGGCCGGCCAGCTCCTGCCGGGAGAGGGCGGCGCTGAGGGCCGCGCGCCCCTGGGCGGTGGCGCACAGGGGGTTGTCGGCGCCGCCGTTCACCCCGGCGAACAGCAGGGTGTTGCTGCGGAAGTAGCGCTCCGACGTGGCCACGGCCGAAGAGGCGGTCTCCTCGGCCAGGTAGAAGCTGATCTCGCCCATCGCCAGCTGGCTGACCAGCTCGGCGTAGTCGTTGACGGGGGTCAGCCAGATGGTCTCGGGCCCGGCCTCGGGGAAGGGCGCGCGGGGGTTGGGCACAAGGCTGTCCGCCCCGCCGTAGGCGTAGCGCCCGCCGGGGGTGGGCTGGGGCGAGGCCGTCTCGGACGCCTTCAGGATGGGCAGGTCCAGCAGGTAGGCGAAGAGGCTGTCCGGCTCGGCCAGCGTCAGCACGACGGTGCTGCCGTCCACGGCCTGGGCGTCGGTCATGTTGGCCAGGCGGCCGGCGTAAAAGGCGCTGGCCTTGGCGGCCAGCAGGCTGGCGGCCACGTCGCCGGCGGTAAGGGGCGCGCCGTCCGCAAAGGTGCAGCCGCCGCGCAGCCGTATGGTCACGGTCAGGCCGCTGGACTCCACCGATTCGGCCAGGCGCATCTCCAGCTCCATCCGGGGCGAGATGCGCACCAGCTTTTCAAACAGCAGGCCGGCCACCTGCTCGGTCAGGGTGTTGGCGTCCAGGTAGGGGTTATAGCTGCCCTCGCTGACGGCGATGGCAAAGCGGGCGGGCTGGGCCGCGCCGCTGTCCGCCCCGGCGCTGCCGGAGGCCGCCGGCTGGGAAGAGGACTCCGGCTGGAGCACCGCCGGGCGCGAGCAGCCCCCCAGCAGCAGGCAGGCGGCCAGCAGGGCCGCGGCGGCCCGCCGGCGGGGCGCAAAGGTCAGGTGCATGGGCGGCAGCCTCCTTCCATTCGACAGGGTACGGCGCCGCGCCCTGCTATACTGGGTAGCGGGGCGGCGGTAGACAGCTTTAGTATAACACAAAACGGCGGCTTGTGCATGGATTTGGGGCGGATTTTGCCCCGGATGCAAAGGAGTTGTGAATAAAATCTAAAAAAATTGTGCGCAACTTTATTTCGATGGGTAAAAGTGCTAAAATAAAAGAGAAAGGGGGCGGACATCATGGATGTGAAAACCCCTGCGGCCGGCGCCGCAGACTGGCCCAGGCAAGCGATTGCGGCAAATCACATAAGAAGGCAGGAGCTTTTGACCATATGAACATTTTGTTTTTCCTTTCCCCCAAGCAGGACCTGATGTATGTCTATGACGACTTCACCCTCCGGCAGACGCTGGAAAAGTGGGAGAACAACCGCTACGCCTCCATCCCCATCCTCAACCGGCGGGGGGAGTACGTGGGCACCCTGACCGAAGGGGATATCCTCTGGGGCCTGAAGCGGTACCACGGCCTGGACATCGAAGGGGCCGAGGATATCCCCATCCGCAGCTTTGAGCGCAAGCGGGATTATCTGCCCGTCACCGTCAACACCAGCATGGATCAGCTGGTGGAGGCCGCCATGAACCAGAACTTCGTCCCCGTGGTCGACGACCGGGGCGTGTTCATCGGCATCGTCCGGCGGCAGGCCATCATCAAGTATTGCTACGACAAGTCCCGCCGGGCCGAGGCGGGGGGCCGCCGCGTGCAGAGCGCCGCGCCCGTCCTGGCCGCCGCCCAGAACTAAAGGCCCTGCGCCCCCGCCCCGCGCGGGGGCTTTTTTCTGCCCTGGGCGCTGAAAGTCCGTTTTATAGGACGGCGCGTGTGCTATCCTGTCCGTACAAGGGGAGGGGAGAGGCCCTTCCCCACGACGAGACGGAGAGGAGAGACAGAATATGAGCGAATGCGAGATCCGGTATGTGGGCGGCCATGTGGAAGTGTACAGCAACAGCGGGGCCTTCCTCTTTTCTGCCGACACCGTTCGCGAGGCGATGGAAGAGCTGGAAAGCTGAGCGCGGCCCTGCCGGCACAGTCAAAACAGGCCGGCGGCCAGCGCCTCGGGCGCGGCGCAGCGGACCTGCACGCCCGCCGCGGCGTATTCGGCCGCGAGGGACAAAGCCAGCCCGTTCAGCGCGCCCTGCAGGATGCGGGCCGAGGCCGCGCCGGCCTGCCGGTCCAAAAACAGCACCTGCCCAAAGCCTGCCGCCGCCATACGTGGCACGAAGGCCTTGCACAGCACCAGGGCGCTGTCGAGGGCGACGGCCCGCTCGGCGACAAAGCGCTCCTCGTCGAAGTGGGCGTAGGGCGTCTCGATGGGGCGCAGCCCGGCCAGGTGGATGAAGTGGGTGGGCGCAGGGTAGCTGTCGGTCACGTCGCTGAGGAAGGCGCGCACCGCCAGCGGCTGGGTGAAGTCGGCGTCGTAGGGGCGCAGGAAGCCCGGCCGCGCCTGGCACAGCCCGGCCAGGCGGCCCAGGTCGCCGCAGCCCTGCGCCAGGATCAGGTTGCCCTCCGCGAGGGCGGGCAGCAGCCGGCCCAGCAGGGCCAGCCCGGGCGCCGAGGTCGCGCCGGTGATCAGATAGATGTTGGACATAAAAGCCCCTCCTGTATCGTGTTATGCTTACAAGTCAGTATAACCAAACGGCGGGGGGCTGTCAAGCTGGCCCCGTTCCGCTGAGGGCCACGCGCGCGCGGGGCTGGCGTGCGGAGCGCGGCTGAGGGGGATTCAGGCCCCCAAATCTTCCAGCAGGCGCTCCAGCTCGCGGCGGTCCCAGACGTAATAGCCGGATTTGTAGCGCAGGGCGTCGGCCTCGGGCAGAAGGTTGACGTAGATGTCCGTGCGCTGCAGCAGCCGGCGGGGCGTGCCGGCGGCGTCGCAGCGGTAGACCGACAGCCGCCCGCCCTCGTCGCAGAGGTAGTAGCCTTCGGCCTCCTCCTCCACGCCGGAGGCCGCCGCCCCCGCCCGCAGCGAGGGGCTGGAGGCGTCCGCGCCCGATGCGCCCGGCGCGCTGGGGGCGGGCCGGCTTTGCCGCGGCGGCATGGCCGCCATCCAGTACAGGCTGAACACGATGGTGAAGGCACACAGGCCGTAGAACAGAAAATACCACAGTTTACGCATAGAGGCGGGCTCCTTTCGGACGTTAGTATGGACGAAAAAAGCGATTTTCACACAATGCACGCCAAATAAACGCCAAATTTCACCCCGGGGCGCTGTACTTTCCGGGGGCAAGTGTGCTATAATAACCAAGTATCGTGAGACCAAGACGTATCGTGCCGGGCGTGCCGGCCCCGCGGCGAGGCGGGGGCAGGGCCCAGGCGACGGCACATTTGTTTAAAGGAGGCGATCTGCTTCGCTATGAATGAAATGAGGCGCATCCAACGCAGCGACGGCGCCCACAGCGCCGCAGCGGCGCCGGGGCGGCGGATGGTGAACACCGTCCACAGCAGGAGAGAGTCCCTGCCGCCCCCATCCTCCGGCGGGGGCAAGGGCGGGGGCCAGGCCGGCGCGCCCCAGGGCGGCCGCGGCCCCAGAAAGGAAAAGCCGCCGAAGGAAAAGAAGGGCCACCCCATTTTGAAGGCCATCTTCCGCATCTTTGCCACGCTGTTCTGTCTGGGCGTCATGGCGGGCTGCGCGCTGGCGGTGTGCATGATCTTTTACGTGGTGCAGGCCACGGCCAACGACGGCGACCTGCTCAACCTCGACCAGATCGAGCTGAGCCAGTCCAGCGTGGTGGTGGCCACCGACCCCGACACCGGCGCGCAGATCGAATACGCGACGCTGCGCTCGTCCAACAGCCACCGCATGTGGGTGGACCTGGAGCAGATACCGGAGTATTTGCAGTACGCCTTCATCTGCACCGAGGACAAGGATTTTTACACAGAGCCCGGCTTCAACCTGAAGCGGACGGTGGGCGCGATGATCAACGAGTATATCGTGCCCATCTACAGCTCCAAGCAGGGCGCGTCCACCATCGAGCAGCAGCTGATCAAGAACCTGACCGACGACGACAGCGCCAGCGGCATCGAGGGCGCGCTGCGCAAGCTGCGCGAGATCTACCGCGCCTACACCCTCTACCGCAACTACTCGAAGGAGACCATCCTGGAGGCCTACCTGAACACCATCAGCTTTACCGGCACCATCCAGGGCGTGCAGACGGCGGCGCTGGAATACTTCGCCAAGGACGTCAGCGAGCTGACCCTGTGGGAGTGCGCCACCATCGCCTCCATCACCAAAAACCCCACGAACTATAACCCCCGCACCAACCCCGAGAACCTGATCAACCGCCGCAATTTCATCCTTTATAATATGTGGGATCAGGGCGTCATCACGGAGCAGATCTACCGCGAGGCTGCGGCTCAGCCGCTGGTGCTGGCCGAGGAGGATACCTCCAAGACCACCGCCACGAACAACTCCTACTTCACCGACGCCCTCTTTGAAGAAGTGGTGGGCGACATCATGGAGAAGGAGGGCATCACGGAGGCCGAGGCCCAGCAGATGCTGTACACCGGCGGCTTTACCATCGAGGCCACCGTCAACCCCAAGATCCAGGGCCAGATGGAAGAGCTGATGCTGAACACCGACGACGCCTACTTCCCGGCCGGCTGGCATGAGGAAGAGGTGTCCGCCCTGTCCGAGGACGACATCCCCGTCTACAACGAGGACGGCACCCTGAAGACCACTACCGCCGAGGACGGCACCGTCACCTATTACCGCAACGTGCGCACCCAGGCCGCCATGGTCATGCTGGACTACGACGGCAACGTGGTGGCGATGGTGGGCGGCCTGGGCGAAAAGACCCGCGACCTGACCCTGAACCGCGCCTACAGCGTCACGCGGCAGACCGGCTCGGCCATCAAGCCCATCGGCGCCTATGCGCTGGGCATCGAGTACGGGCTGGTCAACTGGTCCACCATGCTGAACAACTCCCCCCTCTACCTCAAGAGCGATATGGTCATCCGCGACGACGACTACTGCCGCCGCAACGGCCTGTCGGGCCTGTCGGACGAGGCGCTGCGCGCCTACCCCAACGCCTGGCGCAGCTGGCCCAAGAACTACGGCGGCAACTACGGCGACAACACCGACGTGCCGCTGTGGAACGGCCTGGCCCGCTCGCTGAACACCATCGCCGTGCGCGTGGGCGACCTGGTGGGGGCCAGCACCATCTTCAATTTCCTGTACAACACCCTGCAGCTGGACACCCTCGACCCCGTCAACGACGTGGGCCTGGCGCCGCTGGTCATGGGCAGCCAGACCCACGGCGTCACCCCGATGGCCCTGGCGGCGGCCTTCCAGATCTTCTACGACGGCCAGTACACCACCCCGCACCTGTACACCCGCGTGCTGGACCGCGACGGCAACATCTACCTGGAGAACAACGCCACCAGTTACCAGGCCCTGACCCCGCAGACCGCCACCATCATGAACCAGCTGCTGCAGAACGTGCTGCACAGCGGCGCGGGCACGGCGGGCGGCCGCTACCCCACCGCGGGCAACATGCGCTCCTTCGGTAAGACGGGCACCGCCACCGACGAGCGCGACCTGTGGTTCGTGGGCGGCACCCCATATTATGTCACCGCCGTGTGGTGGGGTTACGACTCGCCCTACGACATGACCCTGACCCTGGGCAGCCAGGCCAAGACCCGCATCTGTGTCGAAGCGTGGAAGAACCTGATGAACATCGTCCAGGAGGGCTACGAGACGAAGGAGTTCCCCATGGCGGAGGGCGTGGTGCAGCGCACCTACTGCACCGAGAGCGGCCTGCTGGCCGGCCCCGGCTGCCCCGGCCGCGCCACCGGCTACTACAAGGCCGACGACCTGCCCGCCACCTGCAACTACGACCACAGCGGCGGCATCGTCTCCAGCCAGGTGGACACCGAGGGCGTCATCACCGACTGAGGCGCGGTTCGCAGCGCGCTTTAGCGTGTTGCACTTTCGGCAACAGAAGCGGCGCGCCCCGCACAAAAACTGTCGAAACTGACAAAATAGCATCCGTCCTCTTGCAATGCCGGGGGGCGGATGCTATTATATTTGCCATGAATACAGTTGTGCTTGAGAGGTGAACAAGTTGGAGCGCCGATTTTATCTTGTGGACGCGCATGTGCTGCCGGAGGTGTTTTTGAAGGTCGTCCGCGCCAAGGAGCTGCTGGCCAGCGGCCAGGCGCGGAACATCTCGGCCGCCACCCGGGCGGTGGGGCTGTCCCGCAGCGCCTATTACAAATACAAGGACTGCATCTTCGACTCGGAGAACGGGCGGGAGCTGATCACCGTCATGGCCACCCTGCGGGACCAGACCGGCGCGCTGCAAAGCCTGCTGGCCGGCATCAGCAGCGCGGGGGCCAGCATCGTCACCATCAACCAGGCCACCCCCGAAAACGGCGCTGCCCAGGTGGCGGTGACCATACGCACCGACACCATGCAGATGACCCCCGACGAGCTGGCGGCCATGCTGGCGCGCCAGAGCACGGTGGTGGGGGTCCGGCTGGGCTACGACGTGTAATTTTGAAAGGATAGGAGCGAGGCAGACTATGGCTAAGATCGCAATTTTAGGCTTTGGCACCGTGGGCAGCGGCGTGTACGAGGTGCTGTGCCGCAACGCGGCGAGCGTCGCCCGCCGTGCCGGCGAGCCGGTGGAAGTGAAGTATATCCTGGACGTGCGGGACTTCTCGGACCGGCCCGACGCGCAGCTCTTCGTCAAGAACATCGACGTCATCCTCGCCGACCCCGAGGTCAAGGTGGTGGTCGAGACCATCGGCGGCATCCGCTTCGCCTACCCCTACGTGCGGCAGGCCCTGGAGAGCGGCCGCAGCGTCTGCACCTCCAACAAGGAGATGGTGGCCACCTACGGCGCCGAGCTGCTGGCCCTGGCCAAAAGCCACGGCTGCGCCTTCCTGTTCGAGGCGTCGGTGGGCGGCGGCACGCCCATCATCACCCCCATGCACCAGTGCCTGGCGGCCAACGTCATCACCGGGGTGGAGGGCATCGTCAACGGCACCACCAACTTTATGCTGACCAAGATGGCGCGGGAGAACATGGGCTTCGACGAGGCGCTGAAGATCGCCCAGCAGCTGGGCTACGCCGAGACGAAGGACCCCGGCGACGATGTGGACGGCCGCGACGCCTGCCGCAAGATCGCCATCCTGGCGTCCCTGGTCTGCGGGCACCACATCTACCCGCAGAACATCCCCACCCGGGGCATCCGCGACATCACGGTGGCGGACGTGCAGGCCGCCGGCAAGCTGGGCTGCGTCATCAAGCTGATCGCCTGGATGAAGCTGCTGCCCGGCGGCGGGGTGGCCGCCGGCGTCGAGCCCTGCCTCGTCCCGCGGGAGAACCAGCTGGCCGGCGTGGACGACGTGTTCAACGCCGTCAAGGTCAAGGGCGACATGCTGGGCGACGTGGTCTTTTACGGCAAGGGCGCGGGCAAGCTGCCCACCGCCAGCGCCGTGGTGGCCGACGTGGTGGACGCCCTCAAGCACGGCGTGCAGATGCACGACAGCCTGTTCTGGCAGCCGGCCCAGCCGGCCGAGGGCATGCTCACCGACCCGGCCCCGGCCGCATATTATGTGCGTGTAGAGGGGGCGGCCCCCGCGGTGGTGGAGGCCATCTACGGCCCCGGCCAGCTGGTGGCGGAGCACTACGACGGCTGCGCCTACCTGATCGAGCAGGCGGACGCCGCCGCGCTGGACGCGGCGCAGCGCAAGGTCGAGGCGGTGGGCGGCAGCGTCAGGCTGCTGCTGCGCCGCCTGCCCGCCGGCGACTGAGGGGAGGGAACGCGCGATGAAGATCAAAGTTTCGGTCCCGGCCACCAGCGCGAACGTGGGCTCCGGCTTCGACGCGGTGGGCCTGGCCGTCACCCTGTACAACACCGCCACCTTTGAGGAGAGCGAGCAGCTGGATATCTCGGCGGCGGACGGCACCCGCATCCCGCGGGGCGAGTCGAACCTCATCTACCGCTCGGCCAAAAGCCTGTTCGAGCGGGTGGGCAAAAAGATCCCCCCGCTCAAGATCGTGCAGACCAACCCCATCCCGATGGCGCGGGGCCTGGGCTCGTCCTCGGCGTGCATCATCGCGGGGCTGCTGGGCGCCAACCGCATGCTGGGCGACGTGCTGAACACCCAGGAGCTGCTGACGCTGGCCACCGCCATCGAGGGCCACCCCGACAACGTGGCCCCGGCGCTGCTGGGCGGGCTGACCGCCAGCGTCTTCGAGGGCGGGGAGGTCTACTCCGTCAAGCGGGAGGTGGACCCCAGCCTGTGCTTTGCGGCCGTCGTGCCCGACTACAAGCTGCTGACCGAGGCGGCCCGCGCGGCGCTGCCGGGGCAGATCCCCCACCGCGACGCGGTGTATAACCTCGCCCGCGCGGCGCTGCTGCCGGCGGCCTTCTGCGACGGGCGGCACGATTTGCTGCCCATCGCCACCGAGGATAAGCTGCACCAGCCCTACCGCGTCCCCCTGATGCCCGGCTCGAAGGAAGTCTTCGCGCTGGCGAAGGAATGCGGGGCGCTGGCGGTGTACGTCTCGGGCGCGGGCAGCACCGTCATGGCGGTGGCCGAGCGGGCCGGGGCGGCGGAATTTTACCAAAAGCTGGAGCAGGGCCTCGAGGCGCTCGAGGGCCTGGACGGATGTGAAGCATTTACACTGCTGCGCCTGGACGCGGACAACGCCGGCGCGACGGTTGAATGACAAAGGAACGGAATACGATACCGGCCTTTCCTTTGGATAGAGGAAG
>CALXGZ010000084.1 GCA_944387975.1 uncultured Faecalibacterium sp. | reverse complement strand
GCACAGACTTATCCATGTCAGATTCCTTGGCAACAAGAGATGCCGTCGTACTCTTTCCTGTTCCTGGAGAACCTGTGATTACAACAATTCTGCCTTGACTCATCCTTATTCCTCCAACTTCCGATTTGTCGCTCTGTTGTTTTAAGGAAATTATACCATAAGGCTGTGAACAAATCCACATCATTTCAGCCTGTCAGCGGCATTATTCTCTCTGGCATACTTCTCGCCGTTCCTCACTGTATGGGACGGTCAGACGGAAAGAGAAGCGGCCTTTCGCAATGTCAAACTCCATGCAGCCTGTTTCCGGGTCTGCGTCGGTCTGCTGGCAAATCGCCGGATAACGGCGGCTGTATGCAAGCAGACGCTTTTCAAGGCGGTGTTGTGGGTGCGGATATGGATAAGGGGGTCTTTCTCGTCAAACCAAATATCGGTGGTCTTTTCCTGCTTGGTAAGCGCTGTTCTCATAAACTCTCCTTGCTTAGGTGGCCGAGTTTAACGGCGTCATCGTCAACCCGCCCAAGGTCAGCTACCGGGACGGGCGTTACATTGTGATCGACGGCCAGCACACCATCGTGGGCCTTAAGACTCTCAACGGCGGCAACGATTTATCCATCCTCTGCCGGGTCTACACTGGCCTGACCAAAGAGGAAGAAGCCCTTGTGTTTGCGGAGCAGACCGGTGCATCCACGCCCCTTTCCGCTGGCGCAAAGCTGCGGGCCAAACTGGTGGGCCAGGACGCCGAATCTCACGCTTTCCTGGCTGCCACCGAGGCGGCAGGTTTGCAGCTGGGCACTGATTCCGTCCGCGCCAATCGTAAGATCATCTGCGTCAGCACCGCCCTCCGGGGGAGGGACAGAATGACGAAACATTGTACGACCTTCATGGTGGACGGGTACGAAGTCAGAGCGACGTTCGCCGAGAGCCGAAACGCCGCCGTCACCGGCCACCTGAAACAGATTTTGCTGGCATCCTTCGCCGGCAACGCGCCTGCGGGCGGCGGCATCCTTGCGGCAGCGCCCGGAGGGTGGTATCCTAAGGATGGCAGACGCCGCGCTCCTTGAAATTTGGATAGACAGCGTTGAACATTGTGCTTTCTCTGCCCGCTGGATTTTGGAAAGGATGACAGATATGAAAAACCGAGTCTGCGCATTGTACCGCGTCTCCACCGACAAACAGGTGGACCGCAACGACAAGAATCAGGCCGACATCCCTATGCAACCGTGGGTTTCGTTGCATGCGTGGAAACCGTGATTTCGTTGGAATCGTGGAGGCGGAGCCGGGCTTGTCATGGTTTGCATGGTCTACATGGTTTTTTAGGTGCCATGCTTTGACATGTTTTGGGCCTTTTTGGGGCCTTTCCCAGGGGGCTAAAAAAACCATGAAAAGCATGTAAAACATGACGTTTGTGTCAGGCGGGGCCGCATAGGGCGGGTTTGCGGATGATGGCGGAGTGCGGCTCGCGACCCCCTCCCTCTGGGGCTTGTCATTTTCTGACGGTTATGTTATTCTATCTGTAAGGGTGCTGCCGATAAACGGCAAGCGGTGTGTTCTTCCCTCCGGCTGATACCGGAACGGAAGGCGCTTCTTTGGCCCCTCCGTTCTGACGAAAGGAGGGGATTGGTTATGGTTACATATTCCGATCTGATTCAGATTGGCATTTTAATCGTATCCATTATTAGCCTGATTATCCAGGCCAATAAGAAATAAAAAGAAGTAACCGCCCTGTTTCCCATCCGGTGCGGTTACTTCTTGTAATCGAGGGGGAACCACCGTTTGTCCGGCGGCGCCCTTTTCTATGTCTATTATACCCCGGTCAGGCCGGGTTGTCAACTGCCCCCGACCACACGGCCGGGGGCTTTTTGATGCACCGCCGCTCAGCTGTGCAGATACCGGTTGACGAAGTAGACCTGGCCCTTGCCGGTGACCTCTTCGCGCCGGGGAGCTTACTCGACAGCACCAGGCTGTACAGCCAGACCCGAAAACGCGCTGGCGGCTCATATAGATGATGAGGACAAAGGGGTCACTGAATTGATGACCCCCGGCGGAAAGCAGAAAATGGTCATCATCAACGTTGACCCGGAAGACCGAACGGTGAACGAATCGTTCACCGTCAACGGTACCCCTATCACCCTCATCAACAAGGGCGGCCTATCCTATCCGGCGTCCCCGCCTGACATAAACGTCATGTTTTACATGCTTTTCATGGTTTTTTTAGCCCCCTGGGAAAGGGCCCAAAGAGGCCCAAAACATGTCAGACCATGGACTATCAAAAAACATGTAAACCATGCAAATCATGACAAGCCCGGCTCCGCCTCCACGATTCCAACGAAATCACGGTTTTCACGCATGCAACGAAACCCACGGTTCCAACGATTCCCACGGTTTCCACGAAACGCGCCCTGAACGATTTCGTGCAAACCGTTGCCTAGCGTGGAAACGTTGGAACCGTGGAAACGTTGCTATCGTGCCGGCGCAACAAAAAAGACCCGGAACTCTCGTTCCAGGTCTCTTGGTGGAGATAAGCGGGATCGAACCGCTGACCTCTTGAATGCCATTCAAGCGCTCTCCCAGCTGAGCTATACCCCCATATGTGCTTGTGCTTTTCGCTGTCCGCCGTGCCGTTCGACCGGCGACGTCAGTTATTATAGCAGAGAAGGGGGCGCTTGTCAACGGTTTTCGCGCATTTTTTTTCAAAAAAAGCCGCCGGGCCAAAAGTCCGGCGGCAATGCGCTGTTTTTAGGCGGCGGCGCGCTCCTGGCTGGCGAACAGCTGCGGCGCGGCCTTGTAGATCAGCACCGCGGCCGCGACGGTCAGCAGCGTCTCGGGCAGCATGTAGCTGGCGTTGTAGCCCAGGCTGTAGGTCCAGGCCGACAGGCCCTCGTTCAGGTTGCCCCACACCAGCACGCCGGAAAGGAAGCTGCACATAAAGCGCAGAAAGCCCGCCATGAAGGTGCCGAAGGCTACCCCCGCCAGACGGTTGCGGAAGGGCCGCGCGAACAGCTCCGCCAGGCCCAGCGCCATGAAGGCCAGCACGTAGTCCAGCAGCACCTCGCCGAGGAAGTACAGGAAGGTGGGCACCGGCGGCGCCCAGAAGCCCAGCAGCATCTGCAGCAGGCTGTTGACAAAGCCGGTGAACAGCCCCCACTTGACCCCGTGCCGGAAGCTGACCAGCACAAAGGGCAGCATGCTCAGCACCGTGATGCTGCCGCCGTTGGGCATCGTGAACAGGGTCAGCTGCGCCAGCACCGTGCCGATGGCGATCATCAGCGCGCATTCGACCAGGATGCGGGTCTTGGAATAGGTTTTTGCCATGGAGAAACGCTCCCATCAAAATAATAGTACACAAAAACAAATGCGCCCGCTTGTAACAGCAGGCGCACGGGCGTTTACAAAACGGACGTTCCGCAAACTTACCTACGCCGGCATTACCCGGATCAGGTTCGAGGGTACTTCGCGCGTGCGAATCTCAGCCTTTCGGCGCCCCTGTTTTCATGTCCAGTACTAAGTATAAACGCCGCGCGCAAAATGTCAAGCCCTGCGCCTTCCTTTTTGGGCCGCGGCGCGCTATAATAGGCGTATACGCACACACATCTTTAAAAAAGAAAGGCGGCGACGGTATGAAGATCACGGCGCTTGTGGAAAATACCCTGCCCGAGGGCGCGTCCCCCGCCCTGGGCAAAGAGCACGGCCTGTCCCTCTACATCGAGGCGCTGGGCCGGCGCATCCTCTTCGATATGGGCCAGACGGAGCTGTTCGCGCGCAACGCGGCGGCCCTCGGGCTGGACCTTGCGGCGGTGGACCTGGCGGTGCTGTCCCACGGGCACTACGACCACGGCGGGGGCCTGTCGCGCTTTTTGCAGCTGAACGGCACGGCCCCGGTGTACCTCAGCGCCCACGCCTTCGAGCCGCACTACCACGGCGCGCCACCCGCGGCGCGCTACATCGGGCTGGACACGGCCCTGGCCGCCAGCCCCCGGCTGCGCTTTGTGGGCGAGGAGGCGGCCATCGCCCCCGGGCTGACGCTGTACGCCTGCAACGGCCGGCCCCGCCCCCACGACCCCGGCCCCTTCGGCCTGACGGTGCGCGAGGGGGCGGCCTTCCTGCCGGAGGACTTCCGCCACGAGCACTACCTCCTGATCGAGGAGGCGGGCCGCCGGGTGCTGATCAGCGGCTGCTCCCACAAGGGCGTTGTGGATATCGCGGACTGGTTTTGCCCCGACGTGCTGGTGGGCGGCTTCCACTTCAACAGCCTGCCCCTGGACGAGACCCTGGCCGCCCGCGCCCGGCAGCTGGCCGCGATGCCCACGCAGTTCTACACCTGCCACTGCACCGGCCGCAGCCAGTACCAGTTCATGGCGCGGTACATGCCCCGCCTGCGCTACCTTGCCACCGGCCAGACCGTCGAGCTGTGACCCCGCGCTGCGCACAAGAGCCTCCAGACACAAAGACGCCCCCTCCGGCTTTCACCGGAGGGGGTAAGGAGGTTATATGCGCTGGAACACCAAAAAGGATCTTTTGAATCCTTTCCGCGCCGAATGTAGGGGCTCTTGGCCTTGCCAAAAGCAGAAGGGGGGCCGCTGGCGCCAAAGACGCTCAGCGCTTGATGTCGTAGTTCATGTTCATCAGGTTGCGAATGGTGTTTACATCGTCGGTGATGTTGGCGTCGCCGTGGATGGTGTGCTTGATGGCGCTGCTGGCCACCGCAAAGTTGATGATGTCCATGGCCTTGTAGTTGTGCAGCATCGCGTAGATCAGGCCGCTGGCAAAGGCGTCGCCGCCGCCCACGCGGTCCAGGATGTTGAAGGTGAACAGCTTGCTCTCGAAGGTATGGCCGTCCAGCCACATAAAGGCCTTCAGGCTGTTCTCGCTGCCGCTGTGGGCGTAGCGCACATGCCGCGCGATGCATTTCAGGTTGGGGTAGCGCTCGATGAAGTGCTGGAACACCTCGTCCTGCTGCTCGTAGCTGGGCTGCAGGGGCACGCCGTCCTTCCAGTCGCCCTTCGAGTGGTCGTTCTCGTCCTTCCACAGGTGGTAGGGCTCGATGCCCAGCAGCACGTCCACGTAGGGCAGGCACTCGGTACAGAAGTCGCGGGCCTCCTCCCAGCTCCACAGGCTGCTGCGGAAGTTGCCGTCAAAGCTGACGGTCAGGCCCTTGGCCTTGGCCACCTTGAGCATATCCATCACCAGGGTGCGGCAGTTGGGCGCCAAGGCCGGGGTGATGCCGCTCAGGTGCAGCCAGTTGAAGCCGTCCAGCAGCGCGTCCAGGTCCACGCGGGAGAAGTCGTACTCCGTGATGGCGCTGTGCTTGCGGTCATAGGTCACCTTCGAGGCGCGGATGCCGTAGCCCGTCTCGAGGTAATAGGTGCCCAGGCGGTGGGTGGGCACGTCCTGCTGGGTGGCCAGGATCATCGGCGTGCAGTGCACGTCGTTGGAGCGCAGCATGCGCACCGCGCTTTTGCCCAGGCTGTTGTTGGGCACCACGCTGAAGAAGGTGCTGTCCACGCCAAGGTTCGCCAGCGCCAGGGCGATGTTCGCCTCGCTGCCGCCGTAGCTGGCCTCAAAGCTGGAGGCCATGCGGATCTTCTCGTAGTTCGGCGGGGTCAGCCGCAGCATGATCTCGCCGCAGGTGATAAATTTGGGGGCGTTGACGTCCGGGTTTTGCAGCGGGTTGTGATGTTCCATGAGGATTCCTCCTTCTCAGCTGCCGGCCTTGGATACCGGCGGGGGGCGGTGCTTGTATCCATTATAGTGCTTTTCGCTGCAAATTTCAAGCAGCTTTGCCAAAATCGTTTGCAGCAAGCTGCCAAATTTTCATCACAAGTCCTGTGCATCTGTCCAAAAGCGCGCTCATACGCCGCGCAGGTCGAAGGCGGGGGTGTACTCCTCCCTCGCGCTGGACTTCTGCTGCATGTACCCGGCGGCCAGGCCCTTGTCCACCGCGTAGTTCACCACGCGCCGGTACTCGTAGGTGGTGATGCGCCGGCCCAGCCCCGCCTCCTTCGCCTTATAAAAAGGTGTGAACTGGCTCATCAGGCTGGGGATGAAGCAGCCGGGGTCCGCGTCGTTCCAGGCGGCCATCTGGTCCAGCACCGCGAAGCTGTCCTCCACCTGCCCCGGCAGGGCCAGGTGCCGCAGCACGACCCCCCGCTGCAAGACGCCGTCCGCGTCGTAGACGGGCCGCCCCGCCTGGGCCAGCATGGCCTCGATGGCGGGCTTTGCCACCGCGAAGTAGTCCGGCGCGGCCGACAGCCGGGCCGACAGGGCGGGGGAGACGTATTTCAGGTCCGCCAGCCAGATGTCGATGTAGCCCTGCCAGGCGCGGACGCTCTCCACCGTCTCGTAGCCGCCGGTGTTGCACACGATGGGCAGGCGCAGGCCCCTTGCGCGGGCGTCGTCCAGCGCGGCGGTGATCCAGGGCCGCCACTGCCCCGGGGTGACCAGGTTGATGTTGTGGGCCCCCTGGGCCTGCAGCTCGAGGAAGATATCGGCCAGGCGCCCGGTGCTGATCTCCAGCCCGAAGCATTCGGCGCTGAGGGTATAGTTCTGGCAGTAGCAGCACTTGAGCGCGCAGCCGGCAAAGAACACCGTGCCGCTGCCGCGCGTGCCGCTGATGCAGGGCTCCTCCCAAAAGTGCAGGGCGGCGCGGGCTGCCTTCAGCGCGCCGGCGGCCCCGCAGTACCCGGCCTGGCCGGCGGCCCGGTCGGCCCCGCAGCGCCGGGGGCACAGGGCGCAGCGGCTGGGGATGTCGAAGGATGTGGGCATAGTGCATAAAGTCCTTTCCAAAAGATTTACGCAAACAGTATACCATTTTTTGCCCCGCCCGTGCTATACTGTTAGAGAAAAGATCGTAAAGACCCTACAGGAGGCACCGCCATGCGCACCGAGACCGAAGAGATACGCCGCAACCTGAAATACCTGCAGCTGCTTGCGCGGGACTACCCCTCCCAGGCGGCCGCCGCCAGCGAGATCATCAGCACCCAGGCCCTGCTCAAGCTGCCCAAAGGCACCGAGCATTTTATGAGCGACCTGCACGGGGAGAACGAGGCCTTCGTCCACATCCTCAACTCGGCCTCGGGCGTCATACGGGAGAAGGTCGACCAGGTGCTGGGCCCCGCCGTGCCCGACGCCGAGCGCGCCGAGCTGGCCACCCTGATCTACTACCCGGCCGAGAAGCTGCCCCAGATGAAGGCGCGCCAGCCCAGCGAGGCCGCCCTCGAGGGCTGGTACAGCCAGACGCTGTTCCGCCTGATCGACATCTGCCGCCTGGTGTCGTCGAAGCATACCCGCAGCTACGTGCGCGCCTGCCTGCCCGCGGGCTGCGGCTATGTGCTGGACGAGCTGCTGCACGCCCACTTCGAGGACCACGACAAGGAGCTCTACTACGGCCAGATCGTCGGCAGCATCATCGAGAACGCCCGCGCCGACCGCTTCATCACCCGCCTGTGTGAGCTGATCAAGCGCCTGGCGGTGGATAAACTGCACATCGTGGGCGACCTGTTCGACCGCGGCCCCCGCCCCGACATCATCCTGGACCTGCTTTTGCGCCACCACAACGTGGACATCCAGTGGGGCAACCACGACGTGGTGTGGATGGGCGCGGCGGCCGGCAGCCCCATCTGCTGCGCCACCGTCGTCAAGACCACCCTGGCCTACCACAACCACGGCATGCTGGAGGACAGCTACGGCATCAACCTGCGCCATTTGCAGCGCCTGGCCGACCACTACTACGGCGCGGACGACCTGAGCGTCTGGGTGCCCCACGCCGACGCCGCCCGCGGCCCCTACACCCCCGGCATGCTGCACCGCTGCGCCGTCATGCACAAGGCCATCTCCATCATCATGTTCAAGCTCGAGTGCGCCGTCATCGACCGCAACCCCGACTTCCAGATGGAAGGGCGGGACTACCTGCGCCGCATCGACTACGCAAAGGGCACGGTGAACATCGCCGGCAGGGAGTACCCCTTGCGGGACACCAGCTTCCCCACCGTGGACCCGGTCAGCCCCGCCGCCCTCAACGCCGACGAGAAGCTCGTGCTGGACAAGCTCGTGGCCTCCTTCCGCCAGAGCGCCAAGCTGCAGCAGCACGTGCGCTTCCTCTACGCCAAGGGCAGCGTCTACCATATCGAGAACGGCAACCTGCTGTACCACGGGGCCGTGCCCATGACCGAAAAGGGCGCCTTCGCGGCCGAGCGCTTCGAGGGGCGGCTGTACGCCGGCCGCGCCCTGATGGACTACTGCGACGAGCGGGCCCGCCGCGGCTACTACGCCCCCGAGGGCACCGCCGCCCGCCAGAGCGGCCAGGACTTTTTGTGGTATTTGTGGTGCGGCAAGCTGTCGCCCCTGTTCGGCCGCAGCGCCATGACCACCTTCGAGCGGCTCTTCGTCGCGGACAAGGCCACCCACACCGAGGTCAAAGACCCCTACTACACCTGGTACAACGAGGAATCGGCCTGCCGGCGCATCCTGGCGGAGTTCGGGCTGCCGGGCTCGTGCCACATCGTCAACGGCCACGTGCCCGTGCAGGAGAAAAACGGCGAGAGCCCCATCAAGGGCGGCGGCCGGCTGATCGTCATCGACGGCGGCTTCTGCCGCGCCTACCATGAAAAGACCGGCATCGCGGGCTACACCCTGACCTATTCCAGCCGGGATATGTCCCTGCGCACGCACCAGCCCTTCATCAGCGCCGAAAAGGCCGTCACCGAGAACATCGACATCGTCTCCCGCGAGAGCATCCTCGAGCAGGAGAACCGCCGCGTCCTGGTGGAGGACGTGGACGAGGGCGAGGTGCTGCGCGAGAAGGTGCACGACCTCAAACAGCTGGTGACCGCCTTCCAGCTGGGCTGGATCAAGGAGGCCGAGACCCAGGACCGCGTCTGGTAACGCCCCAAGGCGATGAACATTCTGTGTAAAAGAGAGAAAATACACGAATGTATTTGGAGAATCTGGGCAAAACAGAAAATAAGAGCAAAGCCCGGGCCTGAAACTTTGCTTTTTTTCGCAAGTTGTGTATAATAGGGTAGCCGCAGCGGGCGGCGGCAGAGCGCCGCCGGGCCAAAAAGCGGCCTGCCACGGTACAATTTCGGGCAGGCGGCGGCCAAGCCCTGCGGCGTGGGACGTCTTATTTTCTGCGGACCCCATGAAGGAGATCATTACTTTGGAGAAGTTTGTTATCACGGGCGGCACGCCCCTGCGCGGCGAAGTCGATATCTCAGGCGCGAAGAACGCGGCGGTGGGCATCCTGCCCGCCACCATTTTGGCCGCCGGCGTCTGCGTCATCGAGAACCTGCCCAATATCAGCGACGTATCGGTCAGCCTGAACATCCTCAGCGCCCTGGGCGCGCGGGTGCGCATGCTCAGCCGCAACACCTACGAGATCGACACCACCCACCTGGTGGCCACCAACGTGCCGGACGATTTGTCCCGGCAGATGCGCGCCAGCTATTACTTTCTGGGCGCGCTGCTGTCGCGCTTCGGCAAGGCGCAGGTGGCCATGCCCGGCGGCTGCAACCTGGGGCCCCGCCCCATCGACCAGCACCTGAAGGCCTTCAGCGCCCTGGGCGCGCAGGACAGCGTGGACTACGGCATGATCACCGTCCGCGCCAGGGAGAAGCTGCGCGGCGCCCGCATCTTTTTTGACAAGGTCAGCGTCGGCGCCACGATGAACGCCATGCTCTCCGCCGTCATGGCCGAAGGCCAGACCGTGCTGGAGAACTGCGCCAAGGAGCCCCACGTCGTCGACCTTGCCAACTTTTTGAACATGTGCGGCGCGGACGTGCGCGGCGCGGGCACCGACGTGATCAAGGTGCGGGGCGTCGCGGCGATGCACGGCTGCACCTACAGCATCATCCCGGACCAGATCGAGGCCGGCACCTATATGGTGGCCGCCGCGGCCACCGGCGGCGACGTGCTGATCAAAAACGTCACCCCCAAGCACCTCGAGCCCATCACCGCGAAGCTGCGCCGCTGCGGCGCCGAGGTGGAGGAGTTCGACGACGCCGTCCGCGTCAGCCGCACCGGCGACATCCTGCCCACCAAGATCAACACCATGCCCCACCCGGGCTTCCCCACCGACATGCAGCCCCAGATGGGCGTGCTGCTCAGCGTGGCCAAGGGCACCAGCACCATCACCGAGGGCATCTGGGACAACCGCTTCCGCTATGTGGACGAGCTGCGCAAGATGGGCGCCAACATCCAGGTGGACGGCCAGGTGGCCGTCATCGAAGGGGTCGAGCGGCTGCTGC
>CALXGZ010000083.1 GCA_944387975.1 uncultured Faecalibacterium sp. | reverse complement strand
GCGCTCGACACAAAAATCCAAACAGGAGGTAACCAGCAATGGCTTTTGAGAAAAACGAAGGCTCCCGCCCCGCACGTCCCGTGCGCCGCGGCCGCAAGAAGGTCTGCAGCTTCTGCGTCGATCGCATCGATGAGATCGATTACAAGGATGTTGCCCGTCTGCGCAAGTACGTCTCTGAGCGGGCCAAGATCATTCCCCGCCGCGTGACCGGCACCTGCGCTTACCATCAGCGCGCCCTGACCGTGGCCATCAAGCGTGCCCGTCACGTCGCCCTGATGCCCTACGTCAGCGACTGATCCGCAAACCCACAGCAGAACAATCAGCAATCAGCAGCAAACGCCGCCTGCCGCCCATCCGGGCCCGGGCGGCGTTTTTTCTTGCGGCGGGGGGATAAATAAAACTTATTGTTGTTTTTGTAAAAAGTATTGACAACTTGCGTCCGCTGCGGTACCATAAAGCTATGGAACACTTTGCCGAAAGGGGGCCCGGACTATGCCCGCGCAGCGCGCCTATCTCGCCATCGACCTGAAGAGCTATTACGCCTCGGCGGAGTGCGCCGCCCGGGGCCTGGACCCGCTGCGCACCAACCTGGTGGTGGCGGACGCCGCCCGCAGCGAAAAGACCATCTGCCTGGCGGTGTCGCCCTCGCTGAAGGCCCTGGGCATCCCGGGGCGGGCGCGCCTGTTCGAGGTGGTGCAGAAGGTGCGGCAGGCCAACGACGCCCGGCTGCGGGCGGCCATACGCGCCGGCCGGGCCCTGCGGCGGGAGGGGCGCTGGGCCCTGGGCGCGGCCTCCTGCGACGCCGGGGCCCTGGCCGCCGACCCCGTGCGGGAGATCGGCTACCTGGTGGCCCCGCCCCGCATGGCCTATTACGAGCAGCTGTCCCGCAAAATTTACGGCATCTACCTGCAATACGTCGCGCCCGAGGATATGGTGGTGTACTCCATCGACGAGGTCTTCATCGACGCGACGCCCTACCTTGAGCTGTACAAGCTGAGCGCCCACGACCTGGCCCGCACCATGATCCGGGCGGTGCTGGCCGCCACCGGCATCACCGCCACGGCCGGCATCGGCCCGAACCTCTACCTGGCGAAGCTGGCGCTGGACATCACCGCCAAGCACGCCGCCCCCGACGCCGACGGCGTGCGCATCGCCGAGCTGGACGAGGAGAGCTTCCGCTATCAGCTGTGGGACCACCGGCCCCTGACGGACTTTTGGCAGACCGGGCCCGGCACGGCGCGCCGTCTGGAAAAGCACGGCATCCACACGATGGGCGAGCTGGCCCGCATCAGCCTCTACGACCAGGAGCTGCTGTACCGGGAGTTCGGCGTGGACGCCGAGATCCTGATCGACCACGCCTGGGGCCTCGAGCCCTGCGGCATGAAGGAGATCCACGCCTACCGCCCGCAGGAGAACAGCATCAGCGAGGGGCAGGTGCTGTCCTGTCCCTACAGCTACGAAAAAGCGCGCATCATCGTGCGCGAAATGGCCGACAGCCTTTTGTGGCAGCTGGCCGGCAAGGGCCTTGTCACCGACGGGCTGGTGCTGGACATCGGCTATGACCGCGAGAACTGCGATACGGGCCGCTACCGCGGCCCCGTGCACGTCGACCGCTACGGCCGCCGCGTGCCGCGGCCCGCCCACGGCAGCACCCGCCTCGAGGCGCCCACCGCCCTGGGCAGCCAGCTGGGGGCGGCGGCGCTGGCCCTCTTCGACCGCATCGCAGACCGCAGCCTGACGGTGCGCCGCCTCAACCTGGCAGCCATACGGGTGACGGCGGACCAAGGCGTGGTGCAGACCGACCTGTTCACCGACACGGCCCGGCAGGAAAAGGAGAAGAGCCTGCAGCAGGCCATGCTGGGCCTGCGGCAAAAGTACGGCAAAAACGCCGTGCTGAAAGGCACGAATTACCTCGAGGGGGCTACGCTGCGCCAGCGCAACGGCCTGATCGGCGGCCACAAGGCCGAGTGAGAGGGGAGGCAAAGCGCCTGTGTATGACGATCGAGACAGCCCGGCGGCCTGCGCCGTCCGGGAAAAATACGGGGACATCCTGCCGCTGGCGCGGCCCGCGCCCCCGGCCAAATACCCGCGCATGCCCCTGGCCAAACGGGCCAAGCTGTTCAGCCCCTTCGCGGCGCTGCGCGGCTTCGACGACGAGCTGTCGGCGGAAAAGGACCAGCACCGCCGCCGCGTGGAGCGCGGGGCAGGGTAGGCTCGCTCAGCCCGCTTCGCCGCGGCGCACCAGAGCGGCGGACAGCAGAAAGCCGGCCGGCGCGCTGACGAAGCTGGCAAGGTAAAAGCCGGCGTAGCCGCACAGGGGCACCAGCGCCACGCAGGCCAGCAGGTCGGCGGCGGTGTTGCCCAGGTTCGAGGCCAGGTACAGCCCCATCCGCTGGCGGCCCCGCAGCTTCGCCTCCTGGAAGTGGCGCATGGCGGTAAAGACGTAGACCACGGCCTGCCGGCTGAGCAGCAGCGCGCCGTAGGCGATGGCGTCCGCGTCGGCGGTGAACAGCCGCAGCATCGGCTGCGCAAAGAGCAGGCAGCCCGCCGTCACGGCAAGGGCGTAGCCCAGCATGATGCCCCGGGCCTGGCGCGCGCCCTCCCGGACCCGGGCGTCCTGCCCGGCGGCGCTGTTCTGGGCGATGAAAAAGACCAGCGACTGGGTAAAGCCGTAGACCGGCATCAGCAGCAGGCTGGACATCTTGTTGGCGCAGGAAAAGCCCGCAATGGCCGCCACGCCGATGCCGCCCAGCAGCCCCTGCTTGACCATGCTGCCCACCGGGGCGCTGGCCTGCTGGATGGCGTTGGGGGCCGACAGGCGGAACGCCTCCCGTAGGCAGCGCCGGTCCAGCATTGAAAGGCGGAAGGGCCCGGTCAGCAGCCCGCGCCGCAAATACCCCACCATGCACAGGCAGCCCGCCACCTGCGACAGGGCCGTGGCGGCGGCCGCCCCCGCCACCCCGAAGGGCCCCACCCAGGCAAGGTCCAGCAGGACGTTCAGCACCGAGGTGGCCAGCACGGCATAGAGGGGCGTTTTCGAGTCGCCGCAGGCCATCGCCAGCTGCTTGGACAGGTCGTACAGCATCAAAAAGGGCAGGCCCGCAAGGTAAAA
>CALXGZ010000082.1 GCA_944387975.1 uncultured Faecalibacterium sp. | reverse complement strand
GACCTGCCCCAGGTCATCCCCGCCCAGATGCGCCGGGTCAACAACCTCATCTCCCGCCGGGTCAACTACTACAGCCGCCAGAACGGCGTCGAGGACGTCACCGCCATGCACGGCTGGATCCTGGCCTACCTCTACCAGTACCAGGACCGGGAGATCTTCCAGCGCGACATCGAGCGCGCCTTTTCCATCACGCGCTCCACCGTCACGAATATCCTGCAGCTGATGGAAAAAAAGGGCTATATCCGCCGCACCGGCGTCCCGCAGGACGCCCGGCTCAAGCGCCTGCAGCTGACCGAGGCCGGGGCCGAGGCGCACCGCCAGATCATGCGCAGCCTGCACCAGACCGACCAGTCCGTCAACGCCTTGCTGACCGCGGAGGAGAGCGCCGAGCTGCTGCGCCTGCTGAACAAGCTGCGTGCCGGCCTTGAGTGAGGCGCACAGCCCCACTCTGAACTTTCTGTGAACAGAGTTTGAAACCTTTCCTCCGCCGGTTGACAGACGGCGGGGGCCGGGATATACTGTTCGATGCAAAACAATTTGAGCACAAACAACCAATGATTAGGAGGTATGCCCCATGCTGAAAAAACTGGCCTCCCATCTGGGCGAATACAAAAGCGCCGCCATCATCACGCCGCTTTTGTCCGCGCTCGAGGCCATCATGGACGTCCTGCTGCCGCTGCTCATGTCCTACATCATCGACCAGGGCATTGAGAAGGGCGATATGGACGCCGTCATCAAGTACGGCCTGCTCACCCTGCTGGTGGCGGCCTGCGCGCTGCTGCTGGGCCTGTCGGCCGGCCGCTTTGCCGCGCGCGCCTCGGCGGGCTACGCCGGCAACCTGCGCGACGCCATGTTCGAGCGTATCCAGCACTATTCCTTCACCAACATCGACAAGTTCTCGACGGCGGGCCTGGTCACCCGTATGACCACCGACGTCACCAACGTGCAGAACGCTTTCCAGATGCTGATGCGCATGTGCGTGCGCGCGCCGGTGCACCTGGTGTTCGCGCTGATCATGTCCATCGCCATCAACCCCCACCTGACCGGCATCTTCCTGGTGGCGATGGTCTTCCTGGTGCTGGTGCTGGGCTGCATCATGCTGCCCACCGTCAAGATCTTCGACCGCGTGTTCAAAAACTACGACGCCCTGAACGCCTCCGTGCAGGAGAACGTCGCCGACATCCGCGTGGTCAAGAGCTTCGTGCGCGAGCGGCACGAGGACGACAAGTACGCCAAGGCCTGCCAGCACCTCTACGAGCAGTTCGTCAAGGCGGAAAGCCGCCTCAGCTTCAATAACCCCTCGATGCTGGTGGCCGTCTACGGCTGCAACCTGGCCCTGTCCTGGTTCGGCGCGCACTATGTGCTGCGCGGCATCATCACCACCGGCCAGCTCAACGCCCTGTTCGGCTACACCATGAACATCCTGATGAGCCTGATGATGCTGTCGATGGTCTTCGTCATGCTCAGCATGTCGGTGGCCTCCGCCCACCGCATCATCGAGGTGCTGGACGAAGCCACCGACCTGCCCCCCGCCAAAAACCCCGTGCAGCAGGTCAAGGACGGCAGCGTCGAGTTCGACCACGTCACCTTCAAGTATAAGCACGGCACCGGCAGCCCGGTGCTCAGCGACATCACCTTCAGCCTCAAGCCGGGCGAGACGCTGGGCATCATCGGCGGCACCGGCTCGGCCAAGTCCAGCCTTGTGCAGCTGATCCCGCGCCTGTACGACGTGGCCGAGGGCTGCGTCAAGGTGGGCGGCGTGGACGTGCGGGACTATAACCTCGACGTGCTGCGCCACGATGTGTCGATGGTGCTGCAAAAGAACGTGCTGTTCTCCGGCACCATCCTCGACAACCTGCGCTGGGGCGACGAGAAAGCCACCGACGCCCAGTGCGTCGAGGCCTGCCAGCTGGCCTGCGCGGATGAGTTCATCGAGCGCTTCCCCGACAAATACCATACATGGATCGAGCAGGGCGGCTCGAACGTATCCGGCGGCCAGAAGCAGCGCCTGACCATCGCCCGCGCCCTGCTGCGCAAGCCCAAGATCCTGATCCTGGACGACTCGACCAGCGCGGTGGACACCGCCACCGACGCCAAGATCCGGGCGGCCTTCCGTGAAAAGCTGCCCGGCACCACCCGCATCATCATCGCGCAGCGCGTCTCCTCCGTGCAGGATGCCGACCGCATCCTGGTGCTGGACAACGGCCAGATCAACGGCCTGGGCACCCACGAGGAGCTGCTGGCCACCAACAAGATCTATCAGGAGGTCTACACCAGCCAGACCCAGGGCGGCGGCGACTTCGACAAACAGGGAGGTGAAGCGTAATGGCTGAACAGAACGTGCGTACCGTCCACGCCCCCGGCCCCGGCGGGCGCGGCAACATCGGGCGGCCCCGCCCCAAGGTGGCCAACCCCGGCAAGCTGATCCGGCGCGTGCTGGGCGAGGTGTTCAAGCACTACGCCCCCCACTGCGCGGTGGTGCTGGTGTGCATCTTCCTGGCGGCCTTTGCCAACGTGCAGGCCAGCCTCTTTCTGCAAACGCTGATCGACGATTACATCGCCCCCATGCTGCAGCAGTCCGACCCCGACTTCGGCCCGCTGCTGGGCGCGCTGGGGCGCATCGCCTGCATCTACCTCATCGGCATCCTGGCGGCCTGGACCAACGCCCGCATCATGGTCAACGTCACCCAGGGCACCATGCGCAACATCCGCACCGAGCTTTTCTCCCATATGGAAAGCCTGCCCATCAGCTACTTTGACACCCACCCCCACGGCGACATCATGTCCGTGTACACCAACGACGTCGACACCCTGCGCCAGATGATCAGCCAGAGCATCCCGCAGCTGGTGTCCAGCGTCATCACCATCATCTCGGTCTTTGTCAGCATGGTCATACTGGATATCCCCATGACCATCCTGACCATGTGCATGGTGGGCGTGATGCTGTTCTGCTCCAAAAAGATCAGCGCCCAGAGCGGCAAGTACTTCATCGCCCAGCAGCGCGACCTCGGCGCCGTCAACG
>CALXGZ010000081.1 GCA_944387975.1 uncultured Faecalibacterium sp. | reverse complement strand
GGGCTGAGCCGCGGCTTCACCTCGGTGAAGGAGCTGATGGAGGACCTGGATGCTGACGATTAAATACCAGACCGCCTTCAAGCGGGACTACAAACGGATCAAGAAGCGCGGCTACGACCTCCGCTTGTTGGAAGATGTGATCGCCCTGCTGGCAGAAGGGCAGGAACTGCCTGCCTCTTACAGAGACCACGCCCTGACCGGCGATTACAGCGGCTGCCGCGAGTGCCACATCGCACCGGATTGGTTGCTGGTCTATGAAGTGCTGCAGGACGAACTGCTCCTGTATCTGACCCGAACGGGCACCCACAGTGATTTGTTTTGAGCTGCTGAACAACAAAACCCCCGTCCAGACGGACGGGGGCGTTTTTGTATCTTGGTTCAGCTGTGCAGGGGCGGTTTACATCAATAGGCGATGCCCCAGTAGATCATGGTCTTGGCGGGCTTGCCGCAGATGGGGCAGACCTCGCCGATCTGCTCCTGCTCAAAGGGCATGCAGCGGCTGGACAGGCCCACTTCTTCCTTCATCTTCAGCTCGCAGTCGAGGTCGCCGCACCACATGGTCTTGATGTAGCCGGTGTCGGCGGCGGCCAGGGCCTTGACCTCGTCCATGGTCCGGGCGGCCCAGGTGCGCTTTTCGCGGTTTTCCAGGGCGCGCTGGTACAGGTCGCGGGTCAGGCTGTCCAGCAGGGCGGGGATGACGGTGGGCAGCTCGTCCAGGCTGACAAAGGTCTTTTCGCGGGTGTCGCGGCGGACCAGGACGCACTGGTTCTTTTCCAGGTCCTTGGGGCCCAGCTCCAGGCGGAGGGGCACGCCCTTCATCTCCCACTGGCTGAACTTCCAGCCGGGGGCGTTGTCGCTGTCGTCCAGCTTGACCCGGGCGTACCGGCCGATGCTGGCGGCCACCTCGGCGGCCTTTTCGGCCACGCCGGGCTTGTGGGGCGCGATGGGCACCACCACCACCTGCCAGGGCGCAATGGCCGGGGGCAGGATCAGGCCGTCGTCGTCGCCGTGGGTCATGATGATGGCGCCCACCAGGCGGGTGGAGACGCCCCAGCTGGTCTGGAACGGGTAGTGCAGCTGATTGTCCCGGCCGGTGAAGGTGACGTCGTAGGCGCGGCTGAACTTGTCGCCGAAGAAGTGGCTGGTGCCGCTCTGCAGGGCCTTGCCGTCCTTCATCATGGCCTCGATGGTGTAGGTGGCCTCGGCGCCGGCAAACTTCTCCTTGTCGGTCTTGCGGCCCTTGACCACCGGGATGGCCAGGTCGTCCTCGCAGAAGCTGGCGTAGCAGTTCAGCTGGGCCATGGTCTCGGCCTCGGCCTCCTCGCTGGTCTCGTGGATGGTGTGGCCCTCCTGCCACCAGAACTCGCGGCTGCGCAGGAAGGGGCGGGTGGTCTTTTCCCAGCGCACGACGCTGCACCACTGGTTGTACTTCATGGGCAGCTCGCGGTAGCTGTGCAGCACGCGGGACCAGTGGTCGCAGAACATCGTCTCGCTGGTGGGGCGGACGGCCAGGCGCTCTTCCAGCTCGTCGCTGCCGCCCATCGTCACCCACGCCACCTCGGGCGCGAAGCCGTTGACCAGATCCCCCTCCTTTTTCAGCAGGCTCTCGGGAATCAGCACCGGCATGGCCACATTCTCGTGGCCGGTGGCCTTGAAGCGGGCGTCCAGGTTTTTCTGGATGGTTTCCCAGATGGCCTGGCCGTAGGGCCGCAGGATGATAAAGCCCTTCACGCTGGAATACTCCACCAGCTCGGCCTTGATGCAGATGTCGGTGTACCACTGGGCGAAGTTCTCTTCCTGGCTGGTGATGGCCTGGACCAGCTTTTTCGTCTCTTTTGCCATGATCTTTCTTCCTCTCTATCAGGGCCGCGCGGCCTTACCGGCCCGGCCCGCAGTCAAAAAAGCCCCAGCCCGGCAAGGCAGGGGCTGCGCCGCGTTATGCCAGCTGGCTGTCCACAAAACGGACGACGTCGCCGACGGTGTGCAGGTTCTCGATGGCGTCGTCGGGCACCTCGATGCCGAACTCGTCCTCCAAGGTCATGACCATGTCGACGATATCCAGGCTGTCGGCCTCAAAATCGTTGAGCAGGTCGCTGTCCATCGTGATCTGGTCGGGGGCGACGCCCAGCTGCTCGGCCAAAAAACCGCGGATCTTCTCAAATGTGCTGTCCATAATTGTGGTACTCTCCTTTTACGTTCCTCTTTTTCAGCGCCCGGCGGGCCGGGGCACATAAGTTCCTCTTATTTTTATAGCGTAAGGGCCTGCCATTGTCAAGCCCTGTTTTGCGATTCTGGCGAAAATTGGCCCTGCCGCTTGTCAGAAAGCGGTTCAGCTATTATAATAAAAGCAGGAAGCCTACCAGAGGGAGGGATAGGATGGACTTAGCCTTTACCAAAATGCAGGGCTGCGCCAACGATTATATCTACCTGGACTGCCGCGCCGCCGGCCTGCCGCAGCAGATCGCGGCCCTGTCGCGGACGCTGTCGGCCCGGCGCTTTTCCGTCGGGGCGGACGGCGTCATCTGCATCTGCGCGCCCCGGACGCCGGGCGCGGCGGCCACGATGCGCATCTTCAACGCCGACGGCAGCGAGGGGCGCATGTGCGGCAACGGCATCCGCTGCGTGGCCGAGTGGCTGCGCAGCCACGACGCGGCCTTCGCCGCCGCGGATGAGCTGCGCATCGACACCCTGAGCGGCCCCAGGACCCTGCGCTGGCAGGGCCCGGGGCTGTGGCAGGTGGAGATGGGCCGCTACAGCGCCCAGGCCGCCGCGCTGCCCGCCGTGCACATGGGCGAGGGGCCCCTGCTGGGCGTCGCGCTGGAGGCCGCGGGCCAAAGCTGGACCGTCAGCTGCATCAGCGTGGGCAACCCCCACTGCGTGGTGCCGGTGCAGGACGTGGACGCGCTGGACCTGGCCGCCATCGGCCCGGCCTTTGAGCGGCACCCCCATTTCCCCGAGGGGGTCAACACCGAGTTCGTCCAGCAGCTGGACGCCGCCCACCTCAAGATGCGCGTGTGGGAGCGCGGCAGCGGCGAGACCTGGGCCTGCGGCACCGGGGCCTGCGCCGTGGCGTCGGCCTATACGGCGCTGGGCCTGGCCCCGGTGGGGGAGGACATCCACATCGCGCTGCGCGGGGGCGGGCTGACCATACGTGTCCTGCCGGACGGGCAGCTGCTGATGACCGGCCCCGCCGTCACCGTCTGCGAGGGGATCGCAAAACTGTAAAGAGAGGGAACTACTATGAAAATGAACCAGCATTACAACGAGCTGAAGGCCAGCTATCTGTTCGTGGATATCAACCACCGGGTGGCGGCCTTCCAGAAGGCCCACCCCGAGCGCGAGGTGATCCGCCTGGGCATCGGCGACGTGACCCGCCCGCTGGCGGGCAGCGTCGTCAGGGCCATGCAGGACGCCGTCGCCGAGATGGGCACCGCCGCAGGCTTCCACGGCTATGGGCCCGAGCAGGGCTATGACTTCCTGCGCGAGGCCGTGCGGGGCTACTACGCCGGCCGCGGCGTCGCGCTGGAGGCCGATGAGATCTTCATCAGCGACGGCGCGAAGAGCGACCTGGCCAACATCCTGGGCCTGTTCAGCGAGGACAACACCGTCCTGGTGCCGGACCCCGTCTACCCCACCTACGTGGACGACAACGTCACCGACGGCCGCAGGATCGTCTACGCCCCCACCAGCGAGGCCAACGGCTTTTTGGCCATGCCGGACCCCGCCGTCAAGGCCGACATCATCTATATCTGCAGCCCCAACAACCCCACCGGCGCGGCCTATGACCGCGCGCAGCTCAAGCAGTGGGTGGACTACGCCAAGGCCAACGACGCCATCATCCTCTACGACGCGGCCTACGAGTGCTTCGTCTCCGAGGAGGGGCTGGCCCGCAGCATCTTCGAGGTGGAGGGCGCGCGGGACTGCGCCATCGAGCTGTGCTCCTTCTCGAAGATCGCCGGCTTCACCGGCACGCGCTGCGGCTACACCATCGTGCCCCGCCAGCTGGAGCGCGAAGGCATGAGCCTGAACAAGCTCTGGCTGCGCCGGCAGACCACCAAGTTCAACGGCGTGCCCTACATCGTGCAGCGGGGCGCGGCGGCCGTCTTTACCCCCGAGGGCATGGCCGAGATCCAGGCGAACCTCGACTACTACCGCCGGAACGCCAAGGTCATCGCCGGCGCCCTGAACGAGTGCGGCGTGTGGTACTGCGGCGGCCACAACAGCCCCTATATCTGGCTGCGCTGCCCCGGCAACATGGACAGCTGGACCTTCTTCGACTGGCTGCTGGAGAACGCCGGGGTCGTGGGCACGCCGGGCGTGGGCTTCGGCCCCTGCGGCGAGGGCTACTTCCGCCTGACCGCCTTCGGCGACGCCGAAAAGACCCGCATCGCCGCCCAGCGCATCCGGGACGCCATCCTGTCCCTGAGCAAGTGAGGTGGCGCCGTGATCTACGATACCCTGAATAACCTGCCCAACTACCTGGGCATGAGCGCGAACCTCGACACCGCCATCGAGTATATCATGGCCCGGGACATCGCCACCCTGCCCGAGGGCCGCAGCCGCATCGACGGGGACGCGGTGACGGTGGAGGTGCGCACCCTGACGCCCCAAAGCGGCGAAAAGGCGGACTTCGCCTGCCGCGAGGGCTGCCTGACGCTGCTGACCGACCTTGCCGGCAGCGAGATGTTCGAGGTCTCGCTGGGGGACTTCGCCGTCAAAAAGCCGGCCGCGGAGGCCGCGCCCGCCTACGGCAGCGCGCCCACCAGCGCGGCGGGCATGCTGTGCGAGGGGCGCTTCGCCCTTTTCCTCGCGGGCGAGCCCTATAAGGCGGGCATCAAGGCCCAGGGCTGCGGCAAAGTGAAGCAGGCGGCCTTCCTCATCGCCCTGGACGAGGACGGGGCCGGGGAGGACGCCGAAGCGTAAACCTGCACCCAAACGTGAAAATTGGAGGGGATGTAGCATGAAGATCGAGACCATCGAGACCCCGCGCCTGGCGCTGCGCGGCTTTACGCCCGAGGACGCGCCCTTTGCCATGAGCCTGTGGAACGACGCCGTGACCGGCCGCTGGCTGTCCGACCCGGCGCTGGAGGCCATCCCGGACCTGGCGGCCTACACAAAGTCCGTCGAGGGCCTGGGCGACTCGCTGGACTGCTGCCACCTGGTGGCGGTGGACCGCGCCACCGGCCGGCCCATCGGCACCTGCAGCTTTGTGCCGGAAAACGGCGGCCGCAGCTATGATATCGCCTATGCCGTGCACCCGGACTACCAGCGGCAGGGCTACGGCACCGAGATCGTCGAGGGGCTGATCGGCTACGCGCGCTCCCGCCGGGCCAACGCGGTGACCATCCGCATCGCCCAGGAGAACGAGGCCTCGAACGCGCTGGCCCGCAAGGTGGGCGCGCTGATCATCGCCAGCGGCGCCTACACCAAGGGCGGCACGAACGAGCAGATCCCCGACTACTTATATGAGCTGAAGCTGTAACGCGCAAAGGAAAGCCCCCGCATCCGGCATAAACGACCGGGTGCGGGGGCTTTTTGCGCTTTGGGTCAGGCCGGGCTTATTCGGCCTTGGGGCCGGTCAGCAGCTCCGCGATGGAGGGGACGACGGCGCCCAGGTTTTGCAGCTCGGAGGGGATGATGATCTTGGTGGCCTTGCCGTTGGCGACCTTGGCCAGGGCGTCCAGACTGCGCAGGGCGATCACCTTGCCGTCCGGGTTGGACTCGTTCAGCAGCCGGATGGCGTCGGCTTCGGCCTGCTGCACCGCCAGGATGGCCTGGGCTTCGCCCTCGGCCTCCAGGATGCGCTGCTGCTTGATGGCGTCGGCCCGCAGGATGGCGGCTTCCTTTTCGCCTTCGGCGGCGGTGATGGCGGCCTGCTTTTCACCTTCAGCCTTGAGGATGACGGCGCGCTTTTCGCGCTCGGCCTTCATCTGCTTTTCCATGGCGTCCTGGATCTCGGCCGGCGGCATGATGTTCTTGACCTCCACCCGGTTGACCTTGATGCCCCATTTATCGGTGGCCTCGTCCAGGATGGCGGTGATCTTGGAGTTGATGACATCGCGGCTGGACAGGGTGTGGTCCAACTCCATCTCGCCGATGATGTTGCGCAATGTGGTGGCGCAGAGGCTTTCCAGCGCCGAGATGGGCTGGTTGACGCCGTAGGTATACAGTTTTGCGTCCATCACCTGGAAAAAGACAACGGTGTCGATCTGAATGGTGACGTTATCCCGGGTGATGACGGGCTGCGGCGGGAAGTCGCCCACCTGCTCTTTCAGGCTGACCTTTTTGGCCACCCGCTCGATGAAGGGGATCTTGATATGGAGGCCGGCCTCCCAGGTGGCCGAGTAGACGCCCAGCCGCTCGATGACAAAGACGGTGGACTGCGGGACGATGACGATGTTGGTCACCACAATGAGGACGACCACAAGGATCAGCGCCAGGATGAGGAAAAACAGGACGACGGAACCGATGGACATAGGTACGCTCCTTTCTTGCTGTTTACTTGTCGTGGGTTCAGTTGGGGCGGACGGGGGTCTCGATGGGGGT
>CALXGZ010000080.1 GCA_944387975.1 uncultured Faecalibacterium sp. | reverse complement strand
GATGAAGGCGGGGGCCACCAGGGCGTAGACCCGGTCCCCGCGGTTGAAGCTCTGGATCAGCTGGTAGATCTGGCCCTTGTCGGCGATGGCGCCGAAGGGGCAGTTGACCAGGCACTGCCCGCAGGACACGCACTTGGAGTAGTCGATCTCGGCGCGGCCCAGCGCGTCGGAGTGGATGGCCCCCATGCCGCAGGCGGCGGCGCAGGGACGCTCGGTCTTGACGATGGCGTGGTAGGGGCACACGTCCACGCAGCGGCCGCACTTGATGCACTTCTCCTGGTCGATGGTGGAGCGGCCCGACTCCCACACGATGGCGCCCTTGGGGCACACTTCCATACAGGGGTGGGCCAGGCAGCCCTGGCACAGGTCCGAGACCTTGACCATCTTCTCAGGGCAGCGGTTGCAGGCGAACTTGATGACGTTGACCAGCGGCGGGTCGTAATACTTGTCGGCGATGTTGGCGTCCTCCAGGCCCGACACGACGCTGTTGTGCTCGTCCATACGGCGGGTGGGCAGGCCGATGGCCAGGCGGACGCGCTCCTCGACGATGGCGCGCTCGAGGAAGATATCCTTGCGCAGCTTGCCCTCCTCGCCGGGGATGATCTTGTACGGGATGCTGCGCATCATGCTGTTGGCCTTCTCGCCCTTGACATTGGCGTAGGCCATCCGGGCGACTTCGGTGAATACCGCCCGCCGGATCTGGATGACGGTGGTATTGATGCCTCTGAAGCTCATTCCAAACTCTCCTTTGCTCTGCTCGTGACGCGGCCCGCGGCCGTGCCGGCGCGGCGTCCTGACGGGACGGGCGTCCCTCGCCGCTCCATACAGCTCTATTCTAGCACATTTCGCTCCCCTTGAAAAGGGAGAACGCCAAAAAAATATCAAACGGGACGGGCGGGCCGTGCCGGCGCGGTCAGCTCGGCGCGCACCCGCTCCCCGTCATAGCGGCCCAGCCGGACGGGGACGATGTCGCCGGCGGCGCAGCCGGGCGCCGAGACCACCACCGGCACATACAGCCGGGTGTAGCCGGTAAAGACGGTGGCCGACAGGGGCGTCTCGAGCAGGACGGTGTCCTCGCTGCCCTCCAGCGCGGCGAGCACCTGCCGGCGGACGGCCTCGGCCCGCGCGTGCATCCGGCGGCTGCGGTCCTGCTTGGCCCGCTCGTGGATCTGGTCGGGGAAGTCGTAGGCCGCCGTCCCCTCCCGCCGGGAGTAGGGGAACACATGCACCCGCAGAAAGCCCACCTGCTCCAGAAAGGCGCAGCTGGCCTCGAAGTCCTCCTCGCTCTCGCCTGGGAAGCCGCAGATGCAGTCGGTGGTGAAGGCCACCGCCCGCCCGCCGTAGGCGGCCCGCAGCCGGTCCACCGCCTCGAGGTACTGGGCGGTGGTGTAGGGCCGGCGCATCCGGCGCAGCGTGGCGTCGCAGCCGCTCTGCAGGCTGAGGTGGAACTGGGGGCAGAGCTTGTCCACCGCAGCCATCCGGCAGATGCCCTCGGGGGTGAGCATGTCGGGGTCGAGGCTGCCCAGGCGGATGCGCTCGATGCCCGGGACGGCGGCGCAGCGCTCGATGAGGGTGTACAGGTCGGTGCCGGTGTCGGCGCCGTAGCTGGGCAGCGAGATGGCGCTGAGCACCACCTCCCGGTAGCCGGCGGCGGCCAGCTTTTCCAGCTCGGCCAGGATGCCCGCCTCGCTGCGGCTGCGCACCGGGCCGCGGGCCTTGGGGATGATGCAGTAGGCACAGCGGCGGTTGCAGCCGTCCTCTACCTTGATAAAGGCCCGGGTGTGGGTCTCGAAGCGGTCCACCGGCAGCTCCTCGAAGGTCTCGCCCCGGGCGTGGGGGGTGATGGCCACGATCCGCTCATGGCCGGCCAGCAGCGCCTGGACATGGTCGAGGATGGCCCGGCGGTCGGTGTTGCCGCAGACGAGGTCGGCCTCCATCAGCTTGGCCGCCGCCTCGGGGAAGGCCTGGGGCCAGCAGCCGGTCATGACGGTGACGGCGCCGGGGTTCTCGCGCTTGGCGCGGCGCAGCCACTTGCGGCTCTTCTGGTCGCCGAAGTTGGTCACCGTGCAGCTGTTGACGATGTAGACGTCGGCGGGCTGGCCCTCCGGCACGACGGTGAAGCCGTTTTTCTCGAACAGCTGCTCGAGGGCCTCTGTCTCGTTCAGATTGACCTTGCAGCCAAGGGTATAAAAACAAACGCGCATGGGGTATCCTTTCTATCAAGACGGGTCTTGTACAGGGTGAGTATAGCGGATAGCCCCGCCGCCGTCAAGCGGCATGCCGGGCCGCGCCGGCGCATACAATGCCACCAGAACGACCAGAACGCACCCAAAACAGGATGGAGGTTTGAAACGATGGCGGCATCCGGACGGCGCGCTGAGCGCCTTGTGTGGTTTTTGTCTTTTTGGCGGCGGACTGCGGCCCTGGCGCTGGCCCTGGCCCTGGCGCTGGGGGCGGCGCTGCCGGCCCGCGCCGAGGAGGGGGCGCGGCTGGTCCCGGCCGAGGCGGCCCCCGCCCTCTCTCTGCCCTGCCGGGCGGCCATCCTGGTGGACCAGGCCAGCGGCGCGGTGCTGTATGAGAAGAACGCCGACCAGCAGATGCCCATCGCCTCCATCACCAAGGTGATGACGCTGCTGCTGACCTTCGAGGCGGTGCAGGACGGCCGGCTGACGCTGGACACCGAGGTGCCGGTCAGCGCCCACGCCGCCGGCATGGGCGGCAGCCAGATCTGGCTGGAGCCGGGGGAGCGCTTCACCCTGGACGAGATGCTGCGGGCCATCTGCATCGCCAGCGCCAACGACGCCGCCGTCGCGGTGGCCGAGCTGGTGGGCGGCAGCGAGGGGGCCTTCGTCGGGCAGATGAACGCCCGCGCCGCCGACCTGGGGATGGACCGCACCACCTTCCGGAACGCCTGCGGCCTGGACACCGAGGGGCACCTGTCCACCGCGCGGGACGTCGCGGTCATGAGCCGCGCCATCCTGAATGAGCACCCCGAGGTGCTGCACTATAGCGGCATCTGGACCGACACCCTGCGCGGGGGCGAGACCATGCTGGTGAACACCAACAAGCTGCTGCGCCGCTATCAGGGCATCACCGGCCTCAAGACCGGCACCACCGGGGGCGCGGGGGTCTGCATCGCGGCGTCGGCGTCGCGGGACGGCCTCGACCTGATCGCGGTGGTGCTGGGGTCGAACTCCAGCGCCGAGCGCTTTGAGGCGGCTACCGCCCTGCTGGACTACGGCTTCGCCCAGTACGAGGCCGCACCGCTGCCCGACCTGTCCGGCCGGCCGCTGCGGCTGGAGGTGACGGGCGGGACGGCCGCCGACGTCCCCCTCGACTACAGCGCCCTGCCCGAGCGCCTGCTGGTGCCGCGCGGGGGCGCGGGGGACCTGACCGCCGCCCTCGAGCTGCCCGACAGCGCCGCCGCCCCCCTCGACCGGGGCAGCCAGGTGGGCGCCGTGACGGTGACGGCCGGCGGCCGGACGGTGGGCAGCTGGCCGGTGCGGGCTGCGGCCGGCGCCGCGCGGATGGATTTTGCCGCCGCCGCGCGCCTGTTACTGGAAAGTTTGCTCTGAAATTCTGCCCATAGCCACGCCCCCTTTGTTAAAATAGTATGAATCAGGCGGATTTTGGCCTTGACTTTATCGGGATGGAACGGTACACTTAATGCACAAGGAACTCTTCGCCCCCGGCGGGCGGGGCCGCCCCGCCCCCGGCCGGCGTGGAAGCATACAAGGAAGGAACCGTTTGGAGGGCATCATTTATGAGCGTTTCGTTTAACACCAAGCACCTTTCCCCGTTCGTGAAGGAGGAGGAATTCGCGGCCATCTATCCGCAGGTGGCCGCCGCCCACAACTCGCTGGAGGCCAAGGACGGCCCCGGCAACGACTTCCTGGGCTGGATGTACCTGCCCCGCGATTACGATAAGGAAGAGTTCGCCCGCATCCAGGCCGCGGCCGAGAAGATCCGCAGCGACTCGGACGTGCTGGTGGTGGCCGGCATCGGCGGCAGCTACCTGGGCGCCCGCGCCGTGGTCGAGGCCGTCAAGGGCGTCTACCACAACGAGCTGGAGGCCGGCCTGAAGGTCTACTTCTGCGGCAACAGCATCAGCCCCACCGCTCTGAACGATATCATCGCCCTGTGCAAGGGCAAGCGCTTCTCGATCAACGTCATCTCCAAGTCCGGCACCACCACCGAGACCAGCCTGGCCTTCCGCGTGCTGCGCAAGCTGCTGGAGGACGAGGTGGGCGTCGAGGAGGCCAACAAGCGCATCTACGCCACCACCGACCGCGCCCGCGGCACCCTCAAGCAGCTGGCCGACAGCCAGGGCTGGCCCACCTTCGTGGTGCCGGACGACGTGGGCGGCCGCTACTCGGTGCTTTCGGCCGTGGGCCTGCTGCCCATCGCCGCCGCCGGCATCGACATCGGCGAGCTGATGCAGGGCGCTGCCGACGCCATGGAGCGCTTCTCGGTCCTCAGCCCCGACAACGACGCCTACAAGTACGCCGCCGCCCGCAACATCCTCAGCCGCAAGGGCAAGCAGATCGAGATCCTCGAGTGCTACGAGCCCAACTTTGCCCTGATGAACGAGTGGTACAAGCAGCTGTTCGGCGAGAGCGAGGGCAAGGACAACAAGGGCCTGTTCCCCGCAAGCTGCATCTTCTCCACCGACCTGCACTCCATGGGCCAGTTCATCCAGGAGGGCACCCGCAACATGTTCGAGACCATCGTCAACGTCAAGAACCCCGCCAAGGACCTCTTCATCGAGGAGCTGGAGGGCAACTTCGACGGCCTGAACTTCCTGGCCGGCCAGAACATGAGCGTGGTCAACCGCAAGGCCATGGAGGGCACCATCCTGGCCCACACCGACGGCGGCGTGCCCCAGATGCTGATCGACGTGGACGACCTGTCGGCCTACAACGTGGGCTACCTGATCTACTTCTTCTGGCGTGCCTGCGCCTGCAGCGGCTACCTGCTGGGTGTCAACCCCTTCAACCAGCCGGGCGTCGAGAGCTACAAGAAGAATATGTTCGCGCTGCTGGGCAAGCCGGGCTACGAGAGCCTGACCGCCGAGCTGGAGGCAAAGCTCCGGTAAGATCCCCCATTCAAAAACGGAATCCCCCGCCGCCAGGCGTGGAAAATACAGGAGGCTATATTATGATTAGACTGATTGTCGGTACCAAGGGCTCGGGCAAAACCAAGGCAATGATCGATATGATCAATGAGTCGGTCCGCACGACCAAAGGCAGCGTCGTGGTGGTGGAAAAGGGCATGAAACTGACCTATGACATCGCTTCGGCTGCCCGCCTCATCGACCTCGACGAATATAAGATCCAGGGCGGCGAGATGCTCTACGGCTTTGTCGCAGGGCTGATGGCCAGCAACTACGACATCACCGATATCTACATCGACGGCATCCTCAAGGTGCTGGACCACGACATCAACCGCCTGGGCGTGGTGCTGGACGAGATGGCCGCCATTGCCGGCGACAGCGTCCGCGT
>CALXGZ010000079.1 GCA_944387975.1 uncultured Faecalibacterium sp. | reverse complement strand
AAAACAAAAACGGCGGCCCGTGCAGGTTGGGCCGCCGTTTTTTGCCCTTTCGGGCAGGCAGGGTAAATGATAAGAAGGTAAATGAAGAAAATAGCGATTTGAAAGCGGAGCGCGCGCCCTATGCAGGTCCCGGCGCGCAAGCGGCTCGCCGCTTGTATCCAAGTTGGCTCCGCTGGGATACAACATACCACTTTTTGAACAGGAATGCAAGCTTTTTTTATAAAAAAACCGCTTTGAAGGCTGCTGAAAACACATTTTCGTGAAAGCGCACAAATGTAAGCGAGCTTTGCTGCAACAAATGCCGAACTTGCGGGGCGCTTTATACCCAATAGCGCGAGATTATGGGCCAATTCTACCATACCTTGCCTACGCATGCAAGCCCGCGGCGGCGGCTTTACAATCGGGCGGGGGTATGTTATTATAAAAAAGTACGCTTATCAACCGGGAAAGCGCCGCCCGCAAGGGCGGGCAAGGGTGCGACGAAGGATTATGGAACATACGGCAGGGGCCGCGGGCCCCACGATCTTGAAGCGGTCCGGCGGGCCGCTGTTTACCACAGGCGAGTTGACGCGCCTGATCGGGCCGCTGCTGGTGGAACAGCTGCTGGCCACCACCGTCGGCATGGCCGACACCATGATGGTGTCCCGCTGCGGCGAGGCCGCCATCTCGGGCGTCAGCCTGGTGGATATGATCAACAACCTGGTCATCAACCTGCTGGCGGCGCTGGCCACCGGCGGCGCGGTGGTGGTCAGCCAGTACCTGGGCGCGCTGCGCAAAAAGGAGACCGACGACAGCGCCGGGCAGCTGATCCTGCTCAGCGCGCTGCTGGGGCTGGGGCTGGGCATTTTCTGCTGGGCGCTGGCGCGGCCGATGCTGCGCCTGTTCTACGGCGCCATCGAGGCGGACGTCCTCGACGCCGGCGTGCGCTATTTACAGGTGACGGCCATCAGTTACCCCTTCCTGGCGCTGTACAACGCCGGGGCGGCCATCTTCCGCAGTATGGGCAACTCGAAGATATCGATGCAGGTCAGCGTGCTGATGAACATCATCAACATCATCGGCAACGCGATCTGTATCTTCGGGCTGGGGATGTACGTCGAGGGCGTGGCCTGGCCCACCGTGGTCAGCCGCGCGCTGGCGGCCGTGCTGATCCTGGCGGCCTGCGGCATGAAGTCGAACACCGTCCGCGCCCGCATGACCCTGCGGGTGGACGGTGCGCTGGCAAGGCGCATCCTGGGCATCGGCATCCCCTCCGCGTTTGAGAACAGCCTCTTCCAGGCGGGGCGCATCATCGTCGTCAGCATGATCTCGCTGTTCGGCACCGTGCAGATCGCGGCCAACGCCGTGGCCAACAACCTCGACGGCATGGGCTGCATCCCCGGGCAGGCCATCGGCCTGGCTATGATCACCGTGGTGGGCCGCTGCGTCGGCGCGCGCGACAACGAGCAGGCCGCCGCCTATACCCGGCGGCTGGTCAAGTGGGCCTATGTCGCGATGGGCATTTTCAACGGGGCGATTTTGCTGTTCGTGGGGCCGCTGGTGGGCATCTACGAGCTGTCGGGCGAGACGATGGAGCTGGCCGTCCTGCTGGTGCGCATCCACTGCGGCTGCGGCTTGCTGCTGTGGCCGGTGGCCTTCGTGCTGCCCAACGCCCTGCGCGCCGCCAACGACGTCAAGTTCACCATGACCGTGTCGATCCTCAGCATGGCCGTCTGGCGCATCGGCTTCAGCTACCTGCTGGGCGTGCAGATGGGCTACGGCGCCGTGGGCGTGTGGATCGCGATGGTGGTGGACTGGGTCTGCCGCACCGCCTGCTTTGTAGGGCGCTTCAAGAGCGGCGTGTGGAAAAACAAGTACATCGAATGACACAGGAAGGATATACTGTATGAAACTGCTCAGCTGGAATGTGAACGGCCTGCGGGCCTGCCTGACCCACGGTTTTGCCGAGAGCTTCGCCGCGCTGGACGCCGACGTCTTCTGCCTGCAGGAGACCAAGATGCAGCCGGGGCAGGCCGACTTCCACCCCGCGGGCTACGAGGAGTACTTCTACTCCGCCGAGAAAAAGGGCTACTCGGGCACGGCCTGCTACTGCCGGGTCAAGCCCCTGTCCGTGACGATGGGGGTGGGCGTCGAGGAGCACGACCATGAGGGCCGGGTGATCACCCTCGAATACCCGGGCTTTTACCTGGTCAACTGCTACACCCCCAACAGCCAGGACGAGCTGCGCCGCCTCGACTACCGCATGGCGTGGGAGGATATGTTCCGCGCCTACCTGCTGCGGCTGGACGCCAAAAAGCCGGTGATCCTCTGCGGCGACCTGAACGTCGCCCACAAGGAGATCGACCTGAAAAACCCGGACACGAACCACCGTAACGCGGGCTTTACCGACGAGGAGCGCGGCAAGCTGGACGCCTTGCTGGAGGCGGGCTTTGCCGACAGCTTCCGCCTGCTGCACCCGGACGAGGTCAAGTACAGCTGGTGGAGTTACCGCGGCCGGGCCCGCAGCCGGAACGCCGGCTGGCGCATCGACTACTTCCTGGTGTCGCGGCGGGCGGCGGACAAGGTGCGCGCCGCCGAGATCCACAACGAGGTGATGGGCTCCGACCATTGCCCGGTGGAGCTGGACATCGACCTGGACGGCTGAACATAGGATAAGAAAGGAGCCGGTTTTATGCAAACGAACAAACACGAGGCGGCGGCCGCGTCGGTGGACCAGCGGCTGGGCACAGCCCCCCTCGTCCCGCTGATCTTCAGCCTGGCGCTGCCCACGGCGCTGGCCCAGCTGGTGAATATGCTGTACAACATCGTGGACCGCATCTACGTGGGGCATATCCCCGGCACCGGCAGCCTGGCGCTGGCCGGGCTGGGGGTCACGTACCCCATCATCGTACTGATCACCGCCTTTTCGAACCTGATCGGCATGGGCGGCGCGCCCCGCGCCTCGGTGGCGATGGGCCGCGGCGACTACAAGACCGCCGAAAAGATCCTCGGCAACTGCATCACGCTGCTGATTGTCCTGTCGGCGGCGCTGAGCGTGCTCTTCACCATGTACGGCGAGCCGGTGCTGCGGGCCTTCGGCGCCAGCGAGAACACCCTGCCCTACGCGATGGCCTACCTGCGCATCTACCTGCTGGGCACGGTCTTCGTACAGTTCACCCTGGGCATGACGCCCTTTATCACGAACCAGGGCTTCGCCAAGACCAGTATGGCCACCACCTGCATCGGCGCGGTGTGCAACATCATCCTGGACCCCATCTTCATCTACGGCTTCAACATGGGCGTGGAGGGCGCGGCCATCGCCACCATCCTCAGCCAGGCCGTCAGCGCGGTGTGGGTGCTGGTCTTCTTCACCGGCAAGCGCAGCGTGCTGCGCATCCGCAAGGCGAACCTGATCCCCGCGGGCAAGACGCTGGCGCTGGTGCTGTCGCTGGGCGTGTCGCCCTTCCTGATGACGGCCACCGAGTGCGTCATCCAGCTGGCCTTCAACACCGGCGCGGCCACCTACGGCGGCGACAGTGCCGTCGCCATCATGAGCATCCTGTTCTCTGTGGCGCAGATCGCGAACCTGCCCGTGCAGGGCTTCTGCCAGGGGGCGCAGCCGGTGGTGGGCTTCAACTTCGGCGCGCGCAAGCTGGAGCGCGTGCGCCAGGCCTTCAAGGTCATGCTGGCCGTCTCGATGGGCGTCACCACGCTGGTGGTGGGCGCGGTGGAGCTTGCGCCCCAGCTCTTCCTGGGGCTGTTCTCCAGCGACGCCGCGCTGATCGAGCTCGGCACCGCGCCGCTGCGCATCTACATGCTGGGCTTCTTCTTCATGGGCGCCCAGCTGGCCTGCCAGCAGACCTTCCTTGGCCTGGGCGAGGCCAAGATCAGCATGTTCATCGCGCTGCTGCGCAAGGTGATCCTGCTTTTGCCGCTGTCCCTTATCATCCCGCGCGTGTTCGGGGCTTTGGGCCTCAGCCAGCTGCTGGGCCTCTACGTGGCCGAACCCGTCAGCGACATCGTCTCGGCGTCCACCTGCACCATCCTCTTCTTCGCCATCGAGTGGAAGAAGCTGCGAACCACCACCACATAAAGGAGGCCCCATGCTGGAACAATATCTCTTCGTCTTTTTCGTCGCGATGGTCCCCGTCATCGAGCTGCGGGGCGCCATCCCCATAGGGCTGGGCCTGGGGCTGGACGTCCTGCCCACCTATATCGTGGCCGTCGTGGGCAACATGATCCCGGTGCCCATCATCTACCTTTTTGCCCGCAAGTTCCTGATCTGGGGCTACCACAAGCCGCTGATCGGGGGCATCTGCAAGTTCTTCGTCGTCAAGGGTGAAAAGGCGGGCCGCGCCCTGGAGGCCAAGGCCGGCCGCGGCCTGGTGGCGGCGCTGCTCATTTTTGTGGGCATCCCCCTGCCGGGCACCGGCGCATGGACCGGCACGCTGGCGGGGTCCATCCTGGACATGAAGTTCAAGGACGTGCTCGTCGCCTGCATGGGCGGCGTCGCGCTGGCGGGCGTGATCATCGGCCTGGCCAGCGCCGGGCTGCTGGGCGCGTTCAGCGCGCTGTTCGCTGTCTAAGTGCATCTCTGTTTGCAAAAACGAAACGTTTCTATACAGAAAGGAAATGAAAACCCATGGATCAGCAACTGAATCAGAAGATCGACGCCTTCATCGAGGCCAACCGGGAGCAGATGCTCCAGGACATCGCGGCGCTGGTGGCCATCAACAGCGTGGAGAGCGCGCCCGCCGGGGGCGCGCCCTTCGGCGCGGGGCCCCGCGCGGCGCTGGACAAGACCCTGGAGCTGGCCGAAAAGATGGGCCTGGCCGCCCACAGCTGCGAGGGCTACATCGGCTATGCCGAGCTGCCCGGCGCGGACCCCGACAAGTACCTGGCCACCATCTGCCACGTGGACGTCGTGCCCGCGGGCGAGGGTTGGTCGGGCGACCCCTTCGAGATGCGGCGGCAGGACGGCTGGATCCTCGGCCGCGGCGTGCTGGACGACAAGGGCCCGATGGTGGCCACGCTGTACACCCTCAAGTTCCTCAAGGAGGCGGGTCTGCCGCTGCGCTACCCCATCCGCGCCCTGGCGGGCACCAACGAGGAGACCGGCATGAAGGACGTCGAATACTACCTGGCCCACAACAAGGCCCCGGTCTTTTGCTTCACCCCGGACGCCGAGTTCCCCGTCTGCAACGGCGAGAAGGGCCACTTCCACGGCAAGCTGGTCAGCCCCGTGTGCGACGGCATGATCCTGGAGTTTGAGGGCGGCGTCGCCAACAACGCCGTCCCCGACCGCGCCAGCGCCCTGATCAAGACGGGCATGGCCGGCCTGAAAAACGCCCCGAACATCACCCTCGAGCCCGAGAACGGCTGCGTCCGCGTGCGCGGCTGGGGCAAGTCGGGCCACGCCGCCAGCCCCGCGGGCACCGTCAACGCCATCGGCCTGGTGGCGAACTACCTGCTGGACAGCGGCCTGTGCAACGAGGCCGAGCGCCGCTACCTCGAGGCCATCCGCAAGCTGCACAGCTCTACTGCGGGCGAGGGCCTGGGCATCGCCACGGCGGACGGCCCCTTCGGCCCGCTGACCATCATCGGCGGCCGCATGTATATGCAGGAGGGCCGCATGGTCCAGACGATGGACAGCCGCTACCCCACCTCGACAAACGGCGACACCATCGCCGCCGCCATCCGCCAGGCCATCGGAGACGGTGCGTCTCTGGAAGATGTGGACGCGGCCGACCCCTTCTACATCGAGGCGGACACCCCGGCCATCCGGGCCTGCATCGATACCTACAACGCGGTGACCGGCAAGGACGAAAAGCCCTTTACCATGGGCGGCGGCACCTACGCCCGGCACTTCCCCTACGCGGTCAGCTTCGGGCCTGAGAGCCACGATATGGTGCTGCCCGCCTTCGGCGGCCCCATGCACGGCGCGAACGAGTCCGCCCCGGTGGACGCGCTGCTGCAGTCGGTCAAGATCTATATCCTGGCCCTGCTGAAGCTGGAAGAGATCGATTTTTAAGCAAAACGGCAAAACAAAAAGGCGGAGCCCGCGGGCTTCGCCTTTTCTGTTTGTATAGCTCACAGCGGCTTCAACTGTTCGTTGACCGCCACCACGGCGCACACCTCGCCGCCGCGCAGGAAGGAGGCCGCCCAGCCGCCCGCGAGGGGGCAGCTTTGCAGCATGGCCTCGTCGCCGAAGCGCAGCGGGCTGCGGTAGGAGATGCGGAAGCTGCGCACCCCGCCCTGCGCCAGGCCGGGCGGGGCGGCGTCCAGCGCCAGGGACAGGTAGGCCGTGTTGTGCAGGTGGCCGTTGTAATCCATGTCGCTGCGGCGCAGCTGCACGGGGGCCGCTTCGCCGCCGGCGGCCGGCGGGCGCAGCCGGGGCAGCCGGTCCGCGAAGGCGGTGCGGCGCTCGGGCTGGTAGGCGGCCAGGCGCTCGGGCGTGGGCAGGCAGGGGCGGTTGCAGCTGCGGTCCACCAGGGCCAGCTTGGCCTGGCCGCGGGCCAGCACCTCGCCGCTGGCGCTTTGCAGCAGCATCTCGCGGGTGGCCTGGCGGGGGTTGTCGCACAGCCAGGTGCTGGCGGTGAAGGCCTCGTCGTAGGCGGGCGCGCGGCACAGCTCGGCCCGCCAGTTGGTGATGACCCAGGCCATGCCGTTGCGCAGGCTGTCGTCCATCGGGGAATAGCCCACCGTCCCGGCGTGGCGGACGGCGGTGTTCTCGAAGATGGACAGCAGGGCCGTGGGGGTCAGCCGCCCGCGCTGGTCGAAGTCCTCGACCCGCGTGGCGACGGGGATGGTGTAGATCATGGCACAGTGTCTCCTTAGTTCATGGGGCCCGCCCGGTCGAACATGCGCTCCACCTGGGCGGCCAGCAGGGCGTGGCAGGGCTGCGTCAGCAGGGGGGCGCCGGCCAGGATGGCGGCGGCCTCGGCTTGGGCGGCGTGCAGCGTGCGGGTGTCGGCGGCAAGGTCCGCGATCTGCAGCGCGGGCAGGCCGTGCTGCCGGCTGCCGAAAAAGTCGCCGGGGCCGCGGGTCTCCAGGTCGTACTGCGCCACCGCGAAGCCGTCCGTGGTGGAGCAGAGGAACTTCAGCCGCCGGCGCACCGGCTCGGCCTCGTTGTCGCTGACGAGGAAGCACCAGCTCTCGGCCGCGCCGCGGCCCACGCGGCCCCGCAGCTGGTGCAGGGCGGACAGGCCGTAGCGCTCGGCGTTCTCGAT
>CALXGZ010000078.1 GCA_944387975.1 uncultured Faecalibacterium sp. | reverse complement strand
AACGACAACGACACCGGCCTGAACACCGGCGGCATGGGCACCGTGGCCCCCAACCCCTACTACACCCCCGAGGTGGCCCGGCGCTGCATGGACGAGATCTTCCTGCCCACCATCCGGGCCATGCAGGCCGAGGGCTGCCCCTTCCAGGGGTGCCTGTACTTCGGGCTGATGATCACCCCCGACGGCCCCAAGGTGATCGAGTACAACTGCCGCTTTGGGGACCCGGAGGCCCAGGTGGTGCTGCCCCTGCTGGAAAGCGACCTGCTCACCGTCATGACCGCCTGCACCGGCGGCGCCCTGGCGGACACCGAGGTCAAGTTCCGGGACGGGGCCGCGGCCTGCGTCATCCTGGCTTCCGGCGGGTACCCCGTCCACTATGAAAAGGGCAAGGAGATCACCGGCCTGACCGATGGCCAGCTGCCCGGCGCGGAGGACGTCACCGTCTACCATGCCGGCACCGCCGTGCAGGACGGCCGGCTGGTCACCGCCGGCGGCCGGGTGCTGGGGGTCACCGCCACCGCGGACACCCTGCCCGCCGCCCTGGAAAAGGCGTATGCCGCGGCGGACAAGATCCACTTCGACAAGCTGCACCGCCGCAGCGACATCGGCGCGCGCGCCCTGAAGGCGCTGGCAGCCGGCAAATGACCCGCCGGCGGCAAACGATAAGAAGGATTTTTGCAACGAGCAACTCCTGATCCGTCCCGCCCCGCCGCCGCGCGCGGGCGGGCAGGGACGCCGGCAGCCTCTGCCGGAACGGGGGATGCCAGGGGAGGGCCTGCGGCAGCGGCCGCCTCTGGAACAACAAGGAGATGAGCCTATGGTATACAGAATCTATGTGGAAAAGAAGCCGGGCTTCGACGGCGAGGCCCGCCAGCTGCAAAACGAGCTGACCACCCTGCTGGGCATCCGCAGCCTGACCGGCCTCCGCCTGCTGAACCGCTACGACGTGGAGGGCATCTCGGAAGAGCTGTTCCGCCAGTGCGCCGGCACCGTGTTCAGCGAGCCGCCGGTGGACGACACCTGCAGCGAGCTGCCGGCCCACCAGGGCCCGGCCTTTGCGGTGGAGTACCTGCCCGGCCAGTTCGACCAGCGGGCCGACTCGGCCGCCGAGTGCATCCAGCTCATCAGCCAGGGCGAGCGGCCTCTGGTCCGCTCGGCCAAGGTCTACCTGCTGGAGGGCGCGCTGACCGACGGCGAGGTGGAGGAGATCAAAAAGTATGTCATCAACCCGGTGGAGGCACGGGAGGCTTCCCTCGAGACCCGCGCCACCCTCCAGATGACCTACGCCGTGCCCGGGGCGGTGGCCACCCTCACCGGCTTCAACCAGCTGGACGAGGCGGGGCTGAAGGCTTTCATCGCTGAAAAGGGCCTGGCCATGGACTACGGCGACATCAAGTTCTGCCAGGACTACTTCCGCTCCGAGCAGCGGGACCCCACCATCACCGAGATCCGGATGATCGACACCTACTGGTCCGACCACTGCCGCCACACCACCTTCGGCACCATCCTGGACGACGTGCAGATCGACGACGCCGTGGTGCAGGAGGCCTTTGACCGCTACATGGCCCTGCGGGAGGAGACCGGCCGCACCGAAAAGCCCCGCTGCCTGATGGATGTGGCCACCATGGGCGCCCGGGCCCTCAAGCAGCGCGGCGTCCTGACCAACCTGGACGAGAGCGATGAGATCAACGCCTGTACCGTCAAGATCAAGTGCGACGTGGACGGCGAGGACCAGGACTGGCTGTTCCTGTTCAAAAACGAGACCCACAACCACCCCACCGAGATCGAGCCCTTCGGCGGCGCGGCCACCTGCATCGGCGGCGCCATCCGCGACCCCCTGTCCGGCCGCAGCTACGTCTATCAGGCCATGCGGGTCACCGGCGCGGGGGACCCCCTGGTCCCGGTCAGCGAGACCCTGCCCGGCAAGCTGCCCCAGCGCAAGCTGGTCACCACCGCGGCGGCGGGCTATTCCTCCTACGGCAACCAGATCGGCCTGGCCACCGGCCAGGTGGACGAGATCTACCACCCCGGCTATGTGGCCAAGCGCCTGGAGATCGGCGCGGTGGTGGGCGCGACCCCGGCCAGCCATGTGCGGCGCGAGTGCCCCGCCCCCGGCGACGTCATCGTCCTGCTGGGCGGGCGCACCGGCCGCGACGGCATCGGCGGGGCCACCGGCTCGTCCAAGGCGCACAACCACGAAAGCCTCGAGCACTGCGGCGCGGAGGTCCAGAAGGGCAACGCCCCCATCGAGCGCAAGCTGCAGCGCCTGTTCCGCCGCGAGGACGCCTGCCGCATGATCAAGCGCTGCAACGACTTCGGCGCGGGCGGCGTGTCGGTCGCCATCGGCGAGCTGGCCGACGGCCTGTTCATCGACCTGAACAAGGTCACCAAGAAGTACGAGGGCCTGGACGGCACCGAGCTTGCCATCAGCGAGAGCCAGGAGCGCATGGCCGTGGCCCTGGCCCCTGAGGATGTGGACAAGTTCATCGCGCTGGCCGCCGGGGAGAACCTCGAGGCCACCCCCGTGGCCACCGTCACGGAGGAGAAGCGCCTGAAAATGCTCTGGAACGGCGCCACCATCGTGGATATCAGCCGCGACTTCCTCAACTCGAACGGCGCGGAAAAGCACCAGAAGGCCCACATCGAAAAGGCCTCGGTCTGGCAGCCCCAGTGGGCCGGCAGCACCTTCGGCGAAAAGATGCGGAGCATGGTGGGCGACCTGAACATTTGCAGCAAGAAGGGCCTGAGCGAGCGCTTCGACTCCACCATCGGCGCGGCCACCGTGCTGATGCCCTTCGGCGGCAGCCACCAGCTGACCCCGCAGATGGCCATGGCGGCAAAGCTGCCGGTGGACGGCGAGACCACCACCTGCTCGGGCATGGCGTGGGGCTTCAACCCCTACCTGATGAGCGCCGACCCCTACAAGGGCGCGATGCTGGCCGTGGTGGACAGCGTCACCAAGCTGGTGGCCGCCGGCTTCCGCTATCAGGACATGTACCTGACCTTCCAGGAATATTTCGAGCGCCTGGGCGACAAGCCCGAGCGCTGGGGCAAGCCCCTGGCCGCGCTGCTGGGCGCGCTGGACGCGCAGATGGGCCTGGGCATCGCCTCCATCGGCGGCAAGGACAGCATGTCCGGCTCCTTCGAAAAGCTGGACGTGCCCCCGACGCTGGTGTCCTTCGCCACCGCCATCGGCAAGACGCACCGCGTCGTCTCCACCGAGTTCAAGAAGGGCCACAGCTCGGTGGTGCTGCTGCGCCCCTTCTATAAGGAGGACGGCGTCACCCCGAACTTCGCCTCCCTGCTGGCGAACTACTACATCACCGACCAGATGATGGAAAAGGGCATCGTCCTGTCCGCGTCGGCGGTGGGCTACGGCGGCATCGCCGAGGCCCTGTTCAAGATGGGCCTGGGCAACCAGGTGGGCTTCCGCATGATCGCGGATATGAGCGCGGAGGAACTGTTCGAGCCGGCCTACGGCTCCCTCGTGCTGGAGATCGCCACCGGCGCGCCGGCAGGCAAGCTCCTGGGCGTCACCACCCACGAATACCGGTTCACCGCCTGCGGCGAGACGCTGGACAGCGCCGCTTTGCAGGAGATCTGGGAGGCCAAGCTCGAGCCGGTCTACCCCTACCGCAAGGCCGGCCCCACGGTCGAGGCCGTCAGCGGCCAGGTGAAGGCCCCCGCCGCGCCCAAGATCGGCGTAGCAAAGCCGAAGGTGGTCATCCCGGTGTTCCCTGGCACCAACTGCGAGTATGACAGCGCCCGCGCCTTCCGCGCCGCCGGCGCCGAGCCCGAGGTGCTGGTCATCCGCAACCTGAGCCCCGCCGACGTCACCGCCAGCTGCGCGGCTTTGGTCAAGGCCATCGACGGCGCGCAGATCGTCATGCTGCCGGGCGGCTTCTCGGGCGGCGACGAGCCGGACGGCAGCGCCAAGTTCATCGCCTCCTTCTTCCGCTCGCCGGACGTCACCGACGCGGTGCGGCGGCTGCTGTTCCAGCGCGACGGCCTGATGCTGGGCATCTGCAACGGCTTCCAGGCGCTGATCAAGCTGGGCCTTGTGCCCTACGGCGACATCCGCCCCATCGGCCCCGACAGCCCGACGCTGACCTTCAACACCATCGGCCGCCACCAGAGCATGCTGGTGCGCACCCGCGTGGCCAGCACGGGCAGCCCCTGGCTCAGCCGCTGCGCGCCGGGCGAAGAGCACCTCGTGGCCATCAGCCACGGCGAGGGCCGCTTCGTCGCGCCGCAGCCCGCGCTGGACCAGCTGGCAGCAAACGGGCAGGTGGCCTTCCAGTACATCGACCTGGACGGCAAGCCCACGATGGACCAGCGCTACAACCCCAACGGCTCGATGCTGGCCATCGAGGGCATCACCAGCCCGGACGGCCGCATCCTGGGCAAGATGGGCCACTCGGAGCGCCGCGGCGACGGCCTGTACGAGAACGTCGCGGGCGACAAGTTCCAGCCCATCTTCGAGGGCGGCGTAGATTACTTCAAGATTTGACGGAGGAGCACCCATGTCTCAGCATGACCGCTATATCAGCCCCTTTTCCACCCGCTACGCCTCGGACGAGATGCAGTACATCTTCTCGGACGACAACAAGTTCCGCACCTGGCGGCGGCTGTGGGTGGCCCTGGCCCGGGCCGAGATGAACCAGGGCCTGGACAACATCACCCCCGCCATGGTGG
>CALXGZ010000077.1 GCA_944387975.1 uncultured Faecalibacterium sp. | reverse complement strand
CTGGTGGGCGTCCTTGGGGCGAACGGCAGCGGCAAGACCACCTTATTAAAAGCCCTCTGCGGCATTTTGCCCCACGGGGGGGCCTGCACCCTGGACGGCTGCCGGCTGGAGGGGCTGGGCCCGAAGCAGCTGGCCCGGCGCTGCGGCTACATCCCGCAGCGCAGCGGCATCGGTATCGATCTGACGGCGCTGGAGGTGGTGCTGATGGGCTGCAACCCCCGGCTGGGCCTGCTGCAGCAGCCGGACGCCGCTATGCGGGATCAGGCACGGGCGGCGCTGGCCGCGGTGGGCCTGGCCGGCCGCGAGGAGGAAAATTACCTGCATTTCAGCGAGGGGCAAAAGCAGCTGTGCATCCTGGCGCGGGCGCTCGCGGCCGGCGGGCAGCTGCTGCTGTTGGACGAGCCGGAAAGCGCTTTGGACTTCCGCTACCGCTACCAGCTGCTGGGGCTGCTGCAGGGCTGGGTGCGGCAGGGGCGGCGCGCCGCCCTGGTGACGCTGCACGACGCCGCCCTGGCGCTGAACGGCTGCGACAGGCTGCTGATTCTGGCGGAGGGGCGGGTGCAGGCCGTGCTTGCCCCGGCCAGCGACCCGCTGGACCAGATGGAGCGGCAGCTGGCGGCGGTGTACGGCGCGGTCAGCCTGTGCCGCTGCCGGGACCGCGCCGGCCGCAGCCAGCTGGTGATGCTCAAGGAGCCGGAAGGAGAGACGCGATGAAAGTACAGACGCGCATTTTGTTTTTGGACGACGGCGGGGAAAAGTTCTTCGGGGAGGGGCCCTGCCGCCTGCTGCACGCCGTGGAGGCGACGGGCTCGCTGCGGGGGGCGGCGCAGTCGATGGGCATGGCCTACACCAAGGCCCTGAAGCTGCTGCGCCGGGCCGAGGCGGCCCTGGGCTTCGCCCTGACCAGCCGCGCCGCCGGCGGCAGGGACGGCGGCGGCAGCAGCCTGACCCCGGAAGGAAAGGAGTGGCTGCAGCGCTATGAAGCCTACCGCGACGCCTGTGCCGAGGCCAACCGCCGGCTGTATCTGGACTTCTTTTCGCAGCAGCGCTAAGCGCCACCTGCTGCTGACGGGCGGGCGCGGCAGCGGCAAAAGCACGCTGTGCCGCGCCCTGGCGGCGCAGATCAGCCCGGGGGCGGCTTTGCCGGGCGTCACCACCTGGGCCGAGGCGGGCCGGGCCGTCTGGCTGGAAGAGAACGGCCGGGGCCTGCGCGCGGCGGTGGGCCGCTTCGACCCCGGCCTGCCGGGGCCGGAGCGGCGCATGCGCCCGGTGGACGAGGCGCTGCGGGGCTTTGGGGCGGCGGCGCTGGCCCGGGCGGCCGCGGCGGCGGGGCAATGGGCCGTGGTGGACGAGGTCGGCTACCTGGAAACGGGCTGCCCGCCTTACCGCGAGGCCCTGCTGGCGCTGTTTGCGCAAAAGCGGGTGCTGGCCGTGGTGCGCAAGCAGGCGCAGCCCTTTTTGCAGGGGCTGTGCCGGCGGCCGGACGCCTACTGCCTGGACCTGGACGCGCCCTACGGGCGGCTGGGCTGCGTGATCATGGCCTCGGGGCAGGGGCGGCGCTTCGGCGGCGGCAAGCTGCTGGCGCCGCTGCACGGCCGGCCCTTGCTGCAATACGCGCTGGACGCCACGGAGGGCTTGTTCGCCCGGCGGCTGGTGCTCACCCGCGACCGTGCGGCCGCGGCCTACTGCGAGCGCCAGGGGGCCGAGGTGCTGCTGCACAGCCTGCCCACCCGCAGCGAGGCCGTGCGCCTGGGCCTTGCCGCCCTGACCGGGGCGGGCGCGCCGCCGCTGGACGGCTGCCTGTTCTGCCCGGCGGACCAGCCCCTGCTGCGCCGGCAGACCGTGGAGGCGCTGGCCCTCGGCGCGGCATGCGCGCCCGGGGAGATCTGGCGGCCCGCCTGGCAGGGGCGGGCGGGCGCGCCGGTGCTGTTCCCGGTGTGGGCCTTTGGGGAGCTGTGCGCCCTGACGGGCAGCGAGGGCGGCGGCGCGGTGGCGCGGCGCTACCCCCAGCGGCTGCGCTGCGTGCCCGCGGCAAGCGCGCTGGAGCTGTTCGACGTGGACCGCCGGGAGGACCTGGCGCGGCTCGAGGCCCTGCCGCCGGAAAAGTATTACACATAAGTATGACTTATTTACGCCTTGCTTTCCGCCGTATTTTGGGATATACTGTGCACTGTTGGCATTTTTGGACGAACGTTGGAAAGTGAGGTTCTTTCATGAGCAATCTGTCCCAAAACAACGCCGAATTGCTGAAATTCGACGGCAAGCCCTCGTGGGGGGCGGCGCTGCCCCAGGCGATGCAGCATGTGCTGGCCATGCTGATCGGCAACATCACCCCGCCCATGCTGATCGCCGGCACCTGCGGCCTGTCGGCGGAAGAAAAGATCATGCTGACCCAGGCGGCTATGATCATCGGCGGCATCACCACGCTGCTGCAGCTGTTCCCTGTGTTCGGCTTCGGCATGAAGCTGCCCAACGTCATGGGCGTGGCCTTCGCGTATATGCCCATCCTGACCATCATCGGCCAGCAGTACGGCATCGCGGCCATTTTCGGCTCGCAGCTGGTGGCGGGCTTCGTGTCCATCTTCGTGGGCATGTTCATCGGCAGGATACGCAAATTCTTCCCGCCCATCGTCAGCGGCACGGTGGTCATGAGCATCGGCCTGTCGCTGTACAAGACGGCCATCAGCTACATCGGCGGCGGCTCGGCCGCGCAGGCCGACGGCACCTTCGGCTCGGGCAAGTTCTGGCTGCTGGCCATCCTGACGCTGATCGTCACGCTGGCGTGCAACTTCTTCGGCAAGGGGCTGGTCAAGGCCTCCGGCATGCTGATCGGCATCGTGGTGGGCTATGCGGCCGCGCTGGCGATGGGCGGCGTGGTCAGCTTTGCGGACTTTGAGGCGGCGTCGTGGTTCGCGCTGCCGCGGCCCTTCTACTTCGGGCTGGAGTTCCACCTCGACGCCATCATCATGATGATCCTGATGTACATGGTGCAGGCCGTGCAGACCATCGGCGACGTGTCGTCCACGGCCATCGGCGGCTTTGGCCGGCAGTGCACCGACCAGGAGCTGGGCGGCGCCATCAAGGGCCAGGGCATCTGCGGCATGATCGGCGCGGTGATCGGCGGCCTGCCCACCGACCCCTACAGCCAGAACGTGGGCCTGATCTGCACCACCAAGGTGGTGGCGCGGCGCGTGTTCACGATGGTGGGCGTCATCATGCTGCTGGCGGGCATCTTCCCCAAGTTCAGCGGGCTGATGGCCACCATCCCCCAGCCGGTGCTGGGCGGCGCGACGGTCACCGTCTTTGCGGCCATCACGATGTCGGGCATCCAGCTGCTGAACGAGCAGCCCCTGAACTACCGCAACCGCATGATCGTGGGCATTGCGCTGGCCATTGGCCTGGGCATCGACGCGGCGCCGGACATCCTGCAGTTCGTGCCGCAGCTGCTGCGCAACATCTTCGGCAGCAGCCTGGTGGTCTCGTTCCTGATCGTCTTTGTGCTGAACCTGATCATCCCGAAGGACGACACTCCCGAGGACTGAACGGCAATAAAACGGCAATAAAAAGGCGCGGGCCAGTGCGGCCCGCGCCTTTTGCGCCGTCAGGATTTAAACGCCGTACATGACCCACAGGTAGATGTAAGCCGGGATGACGGCCGCCAGGGTGAAGGGGATGCCGATGCGGCAGAAGTCGCTGGTCTTGACCTCGTGCCCGCCGCGGCGCAGGATGCCGATGCCGGTGATGTTGGCCGACGCGCCGATGGGGGTGCAGTTGCCGCCCAGCGTCGCGCCCGACAGCAGCCCGAAGTACAGCACGGTGGGGTCGACGCCGAGGCCCGCCGCCAGGCTGGTGACCACGGGCAGCATGGTGGCCACGTAGGGGATGTTGTCGATGAAGGCCGAGAACAGCACCGAGGCCCACACGATGGCCGTGTAAATGGCGAAGACGTTGCCGCCGCCCATCTGCGCCAGCAGGCCGGCCGCGGCGTCCACGACGCCCATGTTGGTGATGCCGCCGATGACCAGGAACAGGCCGAACAGCAGGCCGATGGTCTCAAAGTCGATGGCCTTGAGCGGGGCGAGGGCGGCGGCGCTGTCGCTGCCCTTGAGGTAGGTGTAGACCATGCCGGCCAGCATCAGGCACACGCAGATCAGGCCGTTGGTGATATCGGGCTTTTCTTCAATGAAGGAGGCGGAGATCAGCAGCGCGATCATGCCCACCAGCAGGACGGTGGGCACGTAGTCGGTGACTTTGGTGCGCGGCGCGCCCTTGGGGATGGCGCCCTTCTCCTTGCGGAAGAGGAAGGCCAGGATCAGCGCCGAGACCACCGCGCCCAGCTCGACGGCCCAGAAGATGCTGGGGCGGCCGCGGTAGAAGAAGAAGTCCAGAAAGCTCATGTTGGCGTAGGAGCCCAGCATGATGGCGGTGGTGTCGCCCACCAGCGTGGCCGCGCCCTGCAGGTTCGACGACACGGCGATGCTGATGATGAAGGGGACGGGGTTGGTCTTGAGCTTTTTGCAGATCTCCAGCGCGATGGGGGCCACCATCAGCACGGTGGCGACGTTGTCCACAAAGGCGGAGATGATGCCGGCGAACAGCGCCAGGGCCACGGCGGCCATCTGGACGTTGGGGACCTTCTCCATGATCAGGTCGGCCAGCAGGGCGGGCATCTTGCTGTCGATGAACAGCTGGACCAGGCCCATGGTGCCCGCGATCATCAGCAGGACGTTGAAGTCGATGGCGCCCAGGATCTGGTCGAAGGGCAGCATGCCGGTGGCGATGAAAATGGCCGCCGAGCCAACCGCGATGTAGGGCCGGTATTTGCTGAAGGCCAGCATCAGCACGTAGGTGACGGCAAAGAGGAGCAGTGCGTAGATCATGCGCTTACCTTTCTATGGGGCCCGCGGCGGCGGGCGGTGTAGGGACGGACATAATTATTTTATCATGTAAAGCGCGCAAAAGTCAAACGGGACTTGCCCGCCGCCAGCAAAGTATATGCGCGCCGGGCGGGGCCGATGCGCCCCGCGCACACCCTGGTGGTCCCAGTGTGGGTGGCGGTGGATGTGGCGCAGCCCTTCTCGGCGTTGTGCCGCGCCCTGGTAGAAGGGTATCCTGCTAGAGCGGCCTAATGCTGGCGGGCATGGAGGACGCCCGCTACCGCCAGTATGAGCTGACGCTGAACCCCGGGGACCAGCTGTTCGTGTATACGGACGGCGTCACCGAGGCCACCAACGCCGCCCAGCAGCTGTACGGCACCGACCGGCTGATCGCGGCGCTGAACAAGCAGCCCGCCTCGTCCCCGAACGAGACGCTGGCCCAGGTGAAGGCGGACATCGACGCCTTTGTGGGCAGCGCGCCGCAGTTCGACGATATCACGATGCTGTCCTTTGAGATGCGCAGCATCCCCGAGCCGCTCAAGCGGCTGGAGGTGGCCCCCACGCTGGAAAACCAGCAGCTGGTGACCGACTTTGTGGAAGAGCAGCTGGGCGAGCACGACGTGCCCTTCAAGGTGATCACGCAGATCAACATCGCCATCGACGAGATCTTCTCGAACATCGTCAACTATGGCGGGGCCAGCCGCATCGCCATCGGCTGCGGCTTCAAGGACAACCAGGTGGTGCTGGAGTTTGAGGACGACGGCAAGCCCTACGACCCCACCAAGACCCCCGAGCCCGACATCTCGCTGGACGCGGAGGAGCGCGACATCGGCGGGCTGGGCATCTTCATCGTGCGCAAGACGATGGACGGCTTCAACTACATGTACAAAAACGGCAACAACGTCCTGACGCTGGAAAAGAACTTCTGACGCAAGCGGCGGGCCAAACAAAAAACAGGGGCTTTCCGGCCCCTGTTTTTTGCGTTTATGCTTCGCCGCACAGCAGCGCGGCCATGCGGGGGATATCCATTTCGGGCAGGAGGTAGGTGGCGCGGGGCGGCGGCCCGGCGGGGGAGAGGTTGGAGCAAACGTACAGCGTGGCCAGGCCCACGGCCCGGGCCCCGGCGATATCGCACACGGGGTCGTTGCCCACCATGATGCAGCGGGCGGGGTCGAGGCGCTGGCCCTCCAGCGCCAGGCGGAAAAAGCGGGCGTCCGGCTTTTTGCAGCCGTAGTCCGAGGAGAGGTAGACGGCGTCGAACGCGCCGTCCAGGCCCAGGGCCCGCAGCTCGCAGCGGGTGAAGATGGCCTGCGCGTTGCTGACAAGGAAGAGCCGCGCCCCGCGCCCCCGCAGCTGTGCCAGCATGGCGGGCACCCCGTCGTACAGGCGCAGATAGCGCGTCGTCATGGCGCGGAAGAACTGTCCCGCGTGCACGGCAAGGGCGTCGCCGGCTTCGGCGCCTTTGGCCTCGAACAGCGCGCGGAAGACCCCCGCCAGCTCGATCTCGGGGTGGGCCTCGTGGCTGTCGCGGCGCAGGATGGCTTTGCCCGCGGTCTGCCGCTCGATCAGGGCGAGGTAGGCGCTGCGCAGCGCCCCGGGGCTGTAGGCTGCGCCGTAATAGGCGTAAAAACGGGCCAGGGCGGCCCAGGCGGCGGGGTCGTCCTCGTCGGTGCGGATATCCACCAGCGTGCCGTAAAGGTCGAAAAGGATGTTGGCATAGGGCAGCGGGCGCATAGGGGGCCTCCTTCCGGGTGATATATGGCGCTATGGTACCACAGGGCGCGCGGCGCTGTCAACGCCGCGGCGGTTGGAAATTGAACTTTTTGTGGCAAAAGTTGCAAATTTTATACATAAGTTGCCCTGCGGGGGTGACAAGCTTTTGGGGAATGTGGTATCCTTAATACGGAAAGAAACCCCGACGCCGAAGGAGGCAGCATGATGGAACATATGGCATGGAAGGGCCGGGTCAAGCCCGGCTGCAAAGAGGAATACCAGCGCCGCCACAACGAGCTGTGGCCTGAGATGAAGGCCGTGCTGAAAGAGGCCGGCATCCGCAACTACAGCATCTTTTACGTGAACGGCGAGCTGTTCGGCTACTACGAGTGCGAAAAGGGCGTGGCCTACGCCGAGAAGGTGCAGGCCGAAAGCCCCGTGGTGGCACGCTGGAACGACTACATGGCCGACATCCTCGAGCTGGAGATGGACCCTGTCACCGGGGCGCAGCCGAAGCTCGAGCAGGTGTTCCGGCTGGACTGAGGGGGCGCGGGTATGGAACAGCGTTATTACCTCGCCGTGGACATCGGCGCGTCGAGCGGGCGGCACATCGTGGGCTGGATGCAGGACGGGCGGCTTTGCACCGAGGAGGTCTACCGCTTCCCGAACGGGGTGCAGCGGCAGGACGGCCACCTTGTGTGGGACATCGACGGCATCTTCGCCCACGTCAAGGCCGGGCTGAAGGCCGCCTTCGCCAGGTACCCGAAGATCGAGAGCCTTTCCATCGACACCTGGGCGGTGGACTACGTGCTGCTGGACGCGCAGGACCGGCCCATTTACCCGGTCTACGCCTACCGCGACGGCCGCACGCAGGACGCCGTCGGGGCGGTGCACGGCGTCGTGCCCTTTGAGGAGCTCTATGCGCGCACGGGCATCCAGTTCCAGCCCTTCAACACGGTGTACCAGCTCTATGCGGACAAGCTCTCGGGCCGGCTGGACGGCGCGGAGGACTTTTTGATGGCGCCCGAGTACCTGCTGTGGAAGCTGTGCGGCGTCAAGGCGCGGGAGTATACGAACGCCACCTCCACCGGCCTTGTGAACGCGCAGTCGAAGCAGTATGACCCCGCCCTTTTGCAGGCGCTGGGCCTGCCGCAGCGGCTGTTCCCCAGCCTGACCGCGCCCGGCGCGGTGCTGGGGGAGCTTCTGCCCGATGTCGCCGCCGAGGTGGGCGGGCAGTGCAAGGCAGTGCTGTGCGCCACCCACGACACCGCCAGCGCGGTGGAGGGCATCCCCATGGAGGAAGGGGAGGGGCTGTTCCTCTCTTCCGGCACGTGGAGCCTGCTCGGCGCAAAGCTGCCCGCCGCCCTGACGGGCGAGGCGAGCCGCCGCGCCAACTTTACGAACGAGGGCGGCGTGGGCTACATCCGCTACCTGAAAAACATCATGGGCCTGTGGATCGTGCAGTGCCTGCAAAAGCAGCTGGGCATCGGCTTCGGCGAGATGGTGGACCTGGCCCGCACCAGCGGCTATGACCGCACCTTCGACGTGAACGACGCGCGCTTTACCGCCCCGGCGGACATGAAAGCCGAGATCACCGCGGCCCTGTCGGAGACGGGCCCGGCCCCCGAAAACGACGCCGGCCTGATCCTGAGCGTATACCGCTCCCTGGCGGAGAGCTACGGCAAAGCGGTGCGCGAGGCCGAGGCCTCGGCCGGCCGGACGTGGGACAAGCTCTACATCGCGGGCGGCGGCGCGAAGAACGCCCTGCTGAACGAGCTGACCGCCCGGGCCACCGGCAAGCGTGTGATCGCCCTGCCCATCGAGGCGACGGCTATAGGAAACCTGAAAGTACAGATGAAGATCGAGGAGGAATGACCATGCTGATCGACACCAAAGCCCGTGTGGGCGTATTCGCCATTGCGCTGGGGGCGTATCTGCCGCAGTTCCCGTCCCTGGTGCCGGAGTTTGAGGCGCAGTACGCCGCCTTCAAACAGACCCTGCCCGGCTCGGTCGAGCTGATCGACGGCGGCATCGTCACCACCAAGGAGCTGGCTATGGCCGCGGGGGACAAGTTCCGCGCGGCGGACGTGGACCTGGTCATTTTGCAGCTGCTGACCTACGCTACCAGCTACAACATGCTGCCCGCGGTGCGCGACCTGGACGTGCCCGTAGTGCTGGTGAACGTGCAGAAAAAGCGCGCGCCGGACTACGCCAACACCGACACCCCCACCTGGCTGGGCGAGCTGTACGCCTGCGGCGCCGTGGGCGAGATGGTGGCCGACCTGGAGCGCGCGGGCAAGCGCCACGCCGTCGTCACCGGCGTGGTGGAAGGGGGCGACCCCCAGGTGCAGGCGGAGCTGGAGGACTGGTGCCGCGCCGCGCAGGTGCGCCGCCGCTTCCGCGATTTGAACCTGGCGCAGATCGGCCGGCCCTACCCCGGCATGATGGACCTGTACATCGACGAGACCAATCTCTATCACCGCATGTCCCTGTATACCAAGCAGTTCGACTGGGAGAAGATGTGGGCCATCGCCGACGGCGTCACCGACGAGGCCGCCATCCGCGCCAAGGCCGAGGACATCCTCGACACCTTCGACATCGAGGGCGGCGGCACGGTGGAAAAGGTCTGGGATATGGCGAAGTACGTCGTGGCCTTCGAGCAGTGGGTCAAGGACGAGCAGCTGGGCCTGGTGGCCTCCCACTACGACGGCTTTGCCAAGGGGCAGGCGGGCGTCCTGGACAGCATGCTGATCCCCGCCTTCTCGATGCTGATCAAGCAGGGCGTGGCCTGCGCCGTCGAGGGCGACATCAAGGTGGCCATGGCCATGAGCATTTTGAAGACCATCTCCGGCACCGGGCAGCTGAGCGAGATGTACTCCATCGACTTTGATGAGGATATCTGCATCATCGGGCACTCGGGCTCGGGCGACGCGGCCATCTCCGCCAAAAAGCCCACGATGAAGATCGTGCCCGTGTTCCACGGCAAGACCGGCGGCGGCTACCTGACGCAGTTCTACCCGCACCTCGGGCCTGTGACCTACCTGGCCATCACCCAGGACAGGGACGGTCACTTCAAGTTCGTCGTGGCGGAGGGCGTCAACGAGGAGGGCCCCATCTTCACCTTCGGCGACACGAACATGCGCACCCGCTTTAGCTGCGGCGCGCGGGACTTCGTCACCCGCTGGAGCGAGGCGGGCCCCACCCACCACATGGCCGCCGCCACCGGCCGCCATATCGACACCATTTTGAAGGTGGCCAAGATCATGAACGTGCCGGTGGACATCGTCACCCGGTGAGCGGAACGGATACAACAGGGAGGTATGCCCCCTCCGCCGCCTGCGGCGGCACCCTTGGTTGCGGTGCCCTGTTTTTGCTGCACGGTCTAAAGCCGCTTGCAAAAAGCAGACCGCTGCCCCTGCTCCGCCTCGCCTGTTTCTGCCACAGGCAGCGGCTCGGCTGCGCAGTCCCGCACGCGTGGGAGGCTATAAGGAATGGATTTTAAATGGCACGCCGGGCAGCGCCTGGCGGAATAGATATACAACAGGGAGGTATTTACTATGGGCATTCTGGATATCGATATCGTCAAGGGCTACATCCGCATGTGCAACGACGGCTGGCTGCAGGGCTGGCATGAGCGCAACGGCGGCAACCTGACCTACCGCATGAAGGCTGAAGAAGTGGAAGCCTGCCGCCCCTTCTTCGACGAGACCCCGCGGGAGTGGGTCAAGATGGGCGTGCAGGCGGAGAACCTCGCCGGCGAGTACTTCATCACCACCGGCTCGGGCAAGTATTTCCGCAACGTCGAGCCCGACCCCATCCACAGCATCGGCATCGTGGAGATCAACGCCGCGGGCGACAGCTGGCGTATCGTCTGGGGCCTCGAGGGCGGGGCGAAGCCGACCAGCGAGTTCCCCAGCCACTTTATGAACCACAGCGTGCGCAAGGCGGCCACGGACGGCGCAAACCGCGTCATCTACCACTGCCACGCGACGAACGTCATCGCCCTGACCTACATCCTGCCGCTGACGGACCGGGACTTCTCCCGCGCGCTGTGGCAGAGCGCCACCGAGTGCCCGGTGGTCTTCCCCGAGGGCGTGGGCGTCTGCCCCTGGATGGTGCCGGGCGGCGCGGATATCGCCATGGCTACCTCGGAGAAGATGAAGCACTACCAGGCGGCCATCTGGGCCCAGCACGGGCTGTTCGTGTCCGGGCCGGACTTTGACACCGCCTTCGGCCTGGCGCACACCATCGAGAAGAGCGCCGAGATCTACGTCAAGGTGCTGTCCATGGGCGGCGGCCTGATCCGCCAGACCATCACCGACGACGCGCTGCGGGCCATCGCCCACGACTTCGGCGTCGTCATCAACGAGGACTTCCTGGACTGAAAGTCCAGTGGAACGACCGTCACCCAACCATACAAAAAAGGAGCGTACCACTATGGCTGACCGCATCGTACTGAACACCATCTCTTACCACGGCCACGGCGCGATCGAGAACATCGTGCCCGAGCTGAGCGCCCGGGGCTACAAGAAGGCCTTCGTCTGCTCGGACCCCGACCTTGTCAAGTTCGGCGTCACGGGCAAGGTGACCGCCCTGCTGGACGCGGCGGGCTTTGCCTACTCGGTCTACAGCGAGATCAAGCCCAACCCCACCATCCAGAACGTGCAGGACGGCGTGGCCGCCTTCAAGGCCGCCGAAGCGGACTGCATCGTCGCCATCGGCGGCGGCTCGGCCATGGATACCGCCAAGGCCATCGGCATCATCATCAATAACCCCGAGTTCGCCGACGTGCGCAGTCTCGAGGGCGTCGCCCCCACCAAGAAGCACGCCGTCTTCACCATCGCGGTGCCCACCACCGCCGGCACCGCCGCCGAGGTGACCATCAACTACGTCATCACCGACGTGGAGAAAAAGCGCAAGTTCGTCTGTGTGGACACGAACGATATCCCTGAGATCGCCGTCGTCGACCCCGACATGATGGCCACCATGCCCAAGGGCCTGACCGCCGCCACCGGCATGGACGCCCTGACCCACGCCATCGAGGGCTACATCACCAAGGGCCACTGCGTGATCTCCGACATGTTCCACCTCGAGGCCATCCGCCTGATCAGCCGCAGCCTGCGCGGCGCCGTCGCCGGCACCCCCGAGGGCCGCGAGGGCATGGCCCTGGGCCAGTACATCGCGGGCATGGGCTTCTCGAACGTGGGCCTGGGCATCGTGCACAGCATGGCCCACGGCCTGTCGGCCCTGTACGACACGCCCCACGGCGTGGCCTGCGCCATCCTGCTGCCGGTGGGCCTGGAGTACAATAAGAGCGTCGCGGGCGAGCGCTACCGCGCCGTGGGCGAGGCCATGGGCGTGATGGACATCGCCAAGATGACCGACGCCGAGGCCGCCGACGCCACCATCGCCGCCGTCAAGCAGCTGTCGGCCGACGTGGGCATCCCCGCAAGTCTGGCCGGCATCCTGAAGGAAGAGGACATCCCCTTCCTCGCCGAGAGCGCCTACGCCGACGCCTGCCGCCCCGGCAACCCCCGCGACACCAGCGTCGAGGAGATCGCCGCGCTGTACAAGAGCCAGCTGTAAGAAGCTTTCCCCGCTTGACAAAGCGGGCGAAACCTGCTATCTTTAATCTGTCTCAAATGCGATGAGGGAGAGTGCGCGCCGCCAAAGGGCCTTTGCAGAGAGCCGGGCCCGGTGCAAACCGGCAGGGTCCGGCGGCGCGCTGTCGCTCCAGAGCAGGGCAGGTGAAGGCGGGCCGCAGGCCAGGCTGTCAGCCTGCCCCGGCCAGCCCCACGTTACCGGGGCCTAGAGGGGCGCGCGCTGCGGCGCGCGCAAGATGGGTGGTACCGCGGCTGGCTGCGCACAACAGCACTTAGAAAGCCGTCCCATGAGGTGATACTCATAGGGGCGGCTTTTTGCTGTCCCCTGCACAAACGGAGGTATTCCATGAAAGAACTTGCCAAACAGTACGACCCCAGCCAGGTGGAAGACCGCATCTACCAGTTCTGGCAGGAGGGGGGCTATTTCCACACCGAGGCGGACCCCGCCAAAAAGCCCTATACCATCGTCATGCCGCCGCCGAACGTCACCGGCCAGCTGCACATGGGCCACGCGGTGGACAACACCATGCAGGATATCCTCATCCGGCACAAGCGTATGCAGGGCTACGCCGCGCTGTGGCTGCCCGGCACCGACCACGCCTCCATCGCCACCGAGGCCAAGGTGGTCGAGGCCATGGCCAAGGAGGGCCTGACCAAGGAGATGGTGGGCCGCGACGGCTTTTTGGAGCGCGCCTGGGACTGGAAGAACCGCTACGGCAGCCGCATCGTCAGCCAGCTGAAAAAGCTGGGCAGCAGCTGCGACTGGCAGCGCGAGCGCTTCACGATGGACGAGAGCTGCTCGGACGCGGTGCGGGAGGTCTTCGTCCGGCTGTACGATCAGGGCCTGATCTACCGCGGCAACCGCATGGTCAACTGGTGCCCCCACTGCAACACCTCTATCTCGGACGCCGAGGTGGAGTACGCCGCGCAGGACGGCCACTTCTGGCACCTGCTGTACCCCGTCAAGGAGACCGGCGAAATGCTGGAGCTGGCCACCACCCGCCCCGAGACCATGCTGGGCGACACCGCCGTGGCCATCAACCCCGACGACCCCCGCTACGCCCACCTGCACGGCTGCCACGTCATTTTGCCGCTGCTGAACAAGGAGATCCCCATCGTCTGCGACGAGCACGCCGATATGACCAAGGGCACCGGCGTGGTGAAGATCACCCCCGCCCACGACCCCAACGACTTTGAGGTGGGGCTGCGGCACAGTCTGCCCATCGTGCGGGTGTTCACCTACGACGGGCACATGACCGGCAAGGCGGACAAAGAGGCCGCCGACGCCATCTTCGACGCGGGCAAGGCGACCGTCAACGAGCCCCGCGTGCTGGACTGCGGCAAGTACGCCGGCATGACCACGATGGAGGCCCGCAAGGCCATCGTCGCGGACCTGGAGGCGGGCGGCTACCTCAAGAGCGTCGAGCCCCTGCAGCACGAGGTGGGCAGCTGCTACCGCTGCCACACCACCATCGAGCCCATGGTCTCGAAGCAGTGGTTCGTCAAGATGGAGCCCCTGGCAAAGCCCGCCATCGAGGCGGTGGAGCAGGGCAGGATCCGCTTTGTGCCTGAGCGCTTCACCAAGAACTATATGAACTGGATGAAGAGCACCCGCGACTGGTGCATCAGCCGCCAGCTGTGGTGGGGCCACCAGATCCCCGCGTGGTACTGCGACGAGTGCGGCGAGACCGTCGTGGCCAAACAGGCCCCCGCCGCCTGCCCGAAGTGCGGCTGCACCCACCTGACCCGGGACCCCGACACGCTGGACACCTGGTTCTCGTCGGCGCTGTGGCCCTTCAGCACCCTGGGCTGGCCGCAGCAGACGGAGGACCTGGCGTACTTCTACCCCACCAGCACCCTCGTCACCGGCTACGATATCATCGGCTTCTGGGTCAGCCGGATGATCTTCTCGGGCCTGGCGTACACGGGGCAGGCGCCTTTCAGCACTGTGTGCATCCACGGCATCGTGCGCGACAGCCAGGGCCGCAAGATGTCCAAATCCCTGGGCAACGGCATCGACCCGCTGGAGGTCATCGCCCAGTACGGCGCGGACGCGCTGCGCTTCATGCTGGTGGACGGCTCGACCCCGGGCAACGACATGCGCTACAGCGAAAAGAAGGTGGAGGCCGCCCGCAACTTTGCCAATAAGCTGTGGAACGCCACCCGCTTCGTGCTGATGAATTTGCCGGAGGACTTCGCCCCCGGCCTGCCGGACGCCGCCGTCCTGGACATGAGCGACAAGTGGGTGCTGACCAAGCTCGGCCAGACCGCCGCCGCCATGACCGACAACCTCGACCACTACGAGCTGGGCCTGGCCGCCGCGAAGATCAACGCCTTTATCTGGGACGTGTACTGCGACTGGTTCATCGAGATCGCCAAGCCCCGGCTGAACTCCGGCGACGCGGCCCACGCGGACACCGCCCGCCGCGTGCTGGTGTATGTGCTGGGCGAGGCGCTGAAGCTGCTGCACCCCTTCATGCCCTTCATCACCGAGGAGCTGTACCAGGCCCTGCCCGGCAGCGGCGAGACCATCATGACCGCCGCCTGGCCCACCGCCGACCCCGCCCACAGCTGGCCCGAGGAGGAGCAGGCCTTCGAGCAGGTGATGGACTACATCAAGGCCGTGCGCACCATGCGCACCGAGATGAACGTCCACCCCGCCAAGCGCACCAGCATGGTGATCGAGACGGCGGACCCCGCGCCCTTCCAGCGCGCGGCGGTGTACCTGGCAAAGTTCGCCTTTGCGACCGAGGTCAGCTTCACCGCGCAGTATACGGGCAGCACCGAGGGCATGGTGCAGGTGTCCACCCATGCGGCCCGCGGCTTCATCCCCATGATGGAGCTGATCGACCGCGACAAGGAGCTGGCCCGCCTGCAAAAGGAGAAGGCCAAGGCCGAAAAGGAGCTGGCCGTGTTCGAAAAGCAGCTGTCGAACCCCAAGTTCGTTGAAAAGGCCCCCGCGGCCCTTGTGGAAGAGACCCGCGCCAAGGCCGCCCGCAGCCAGGATAAGCTGGCCAACATCGAGCAGAGCATCCGCGCCTTGGGCTGATGCCAGCTCGACCAGACAAAAAGGAGGTGGCCGCCATCAAGCGCCCATACCGCGCCTATACCGTCTTGCAGCTGCTGCTGGCCGCTGCGCTGTTCGGGACGGTGTGCTTCATTTTTTCCAACTCCATGCGCACGGGGGTGGATTCCTCCGACATGAGCCAGGCCGTGCAGGACTTTTTGCAGGCGCTGCTGCGCCGCCTGGGCCAGCCCGCCGCGGCCGCCCGCCTGACCGAGCACATGGTGCGCAAGGCCGCGCACTTCTGCGAATACACCCTCGAGGGCTTTTTGCTGCTGCTGGGCACGCGGCTGTTCACCCGCAAGCTGCGCTATTTCAGCTGGCCGGCCCTGCTGGGCCTGCTGACCGCCCTGACCGACGAGACCATCCAGCGCTTTTACGCCGGCCGCGGCAGCAGCGTCACCGATGTGTGGATCGATTTTGCCGGCGTGCTGTGCGGCATGGCCGCGGCCTTCGTGCTCACGCAGCTGCTGGGCGCGCTGCTGCGCCGCCCGCGCCGCCAGGCCAGACATTGAGAGAGGGGGACTGCGCTTTGCCCATCTGTACCATCGCCGAGGCGGACGCGTTTTTCGCCTCGCTGCCGGACGGCGCCGACGCCGTCGCGGACTTTGCCGCCGCCCTGCCCCCGGCGCAGGGGGTGGGCTATATCCCCGTGGCCGGCACCGCCGGTAAAACGGCCGCCGCCAGCCTGACCGCCGGTATTTTGCAGGCCGCGGGCTTTGCCGCGGGGCTGTACCGGGGCGGGGCGGGGCCGCTGTCGGGGCGCATCACGCTGTCGGGGCGGGCCCTGGCTGCCTGCCCCGAGGCTGAGGCCGCCTATGTGGACGCCGCCGCCCGCATCCTGGAGGATACGCTGCTCAGCCGCACCGCCGCCGAACTGGCCGCCGCCTGCGCCTGCTTTACGGCCGCGGGCTGCCGCTTCGCCGTGGTGGAGACGCCGGACGCCGCGCTGGCCGCGGCGCTGCCGGACGTGCCCGCCTGCGCCGTCACCCACATCGGGCCCGACGGCTCGGGCCGCAGCATCGAGCGGCTGGCCCACGACGCGGCCGCCGTGATGCGCCGCGGCTCGGTCTGCGTCACCGCGCCCGGCCAGCCCAAGGCCGCCCTGACCGAGATCATCGTGGCCGCCGGCAAGGCGGACTGCGAGCTGGTGGCGCCCGACGAAGAGGACATCACCTTCCCCGAAGAGGAGGGGGGCGCGGTGGACTACGGCGGCTACGGCCTGTCCGCCGCCTTCACCGGCTACCACGCCGCCTGCAACGCCGCCGTCGCGGTGGAGCTGGCCCTGGCCCTGTGGCGGCGCGGCTGCGATATCCCGGACGAGGCCATCCTCGCGGCGCTGCAGGTGGCCGAGAGCCCGTCCAGCATACGCATCCTGTCGCAGCAGCCCCTCGTCATCCTGGACGCCTGCCGCAGCCCGCAGCAGGCCGCGGCGCTGTGCCGCGTGCTGCAAAAGGCGCGGCTGCGTGGCCTCAGCGCCGTGGTGGGCCTTGCCGGCGCCGAGGGCGCGGCGGACTTTTTCGCCACGCTGGAGCACGGCGACGTCCCCGCCGCCCCCACCGACAAAAGCCAGCTGCCCGGCATGGCAGAAGACAGCCCCTTTGCGCGGCTGTTCCTCACCGTGCCGGCCGGGGCCGCCCCGGCCCTGGGCCCCCAGCTGGAGGGGCTGGCCCGCTACCACTTCGACGCGCAGCTGTGCCCGGACCTGCCCGCGGCCCTGGACGCCGCCCGCGCGGCAGGGGGGCGGGGCATCGTCGTCTGCGGCAGCGAGGCGCTGGCCCTCGAGGCCGGCCGCCTGTTGGCAGGGGAATAAAAAGGCCTTCGACAGCCTTTACTAAAATCATCGCGTACTATCCCGTACACTGGTTGCATAGTGTACGGGATCTTTGTTTTGTAAAGGAGCGTGAAAGCATGGCAAACGTGAGCTTCAGCGCGGCGGGGGACACTCTCTACGCCTACCTTGCCGGCGAGATCGACCACGACGCGGCCCAAAGCCTGCGCCTGGCCCTGGACGACGCCCTGGCCAGCCGCAGCCCCCGCACCCTAGTGCTGGACTTTGGCGGCGTGGGCTTTATGGACTCGTCGGGCGTGGGGCTGATCCTGGGCCGCCAGCGGCGCGCGCAGGCGCTGGGCGGGGGCATCCGCGTGCAGCATGCGCCCCGCCAGCTGCGCCGCGTGCTGGACCTGGCCCGCATCCCCTATGGCAGCGAAGAAGGAGGTACCAACCCGTGAAAGCCGAAAACAGCGCCCGCATCCAGTTCGATTCTCTCAGCGTCAACGAGGGCTTTGCCCGGGGGGCGGTGGCGGCCTTCCTGGCCCGCTACGACCCCACCGTCCCCCAGCTGGCCGACATCAAGACGGCCGTATCCGAGGCCGTCACCAACTGCATCGTGCACGCCTACCCGGACCGCGTGGGACCCATCACCATGACGGTGGCGGTGTACCCGGGGCGGCTGGTGCGCATCACCGTGACGGACAAGGGCGTGGGCATCCCCGACGTGCGCCGCGCCATGGAGCCCCTGTACACCACCGGCGACCCGGAAGAGCGCTCGGGCCTGGGCTTCGCGGTGATGCAGAGCTTTATGGACGGGGTGCGCGTGGCCTCCCGCCCGGCCCGCGGCACCCGCGTCACCCTCACCAAGCGCCTGGCCGCCAAGGAGGATACATAATACAAGAAAGGCGGTCCTGCTATGGTAACGGACAAGACCCGGCGCAGCGCGTTCATTGAAAAGAATCTGGGGCTGGTGCACGCCTGCGCCGGCCGCTTCCGGGGCAGGGGCATCGAGTACGACGACCTGTACAGCGCCGGGTGCATGGGCCTGGTCAAGGCCTGCGACGGCTTCGACGAGGGGCGCGGGGTCTGCTTTTCCACCTACGCGGTGCCGGTCATCCTGGGCGAGATCAAAAAGCTGTTCCGGGACGGGGGCACGGTGAAGGTCAGCCGCTCGGTCAAGGAGCTGGGCCTCAAGGTCAGCGCCGCGCGCGAGCGGCACCTCAAGCTGTGCGGCGTCGAGATGACGGTGCCCCAGCTGGCCGCCGAGCTGGGCGAAAGCTGTGAGGCGGTGGCCCTGGCCATACGCGCCTCCCAGCCCGCCATGAGCCTGACCCCCGACGGCGAGGACGGCGACGAGCGCCAGCTGGATATCCCCGTGGCCTCCCCTGAGGAGGAGCTGTCCGACCGCATCAGCCTGGAGGAAGTGTTGGCCAGCCTGCCCGCCGCCGACCGCGAGCTGATCCGCCTGCGTTTTTACGCCGGCCGCACCCAGAGCGACACGGCCCGGCTGCTGCACACCACCCAGGTGCAGGTGTCGCGCCGGGAGCGGAAGATACTCGGGCAGATGCGCGCGAAACTTTTGGAAGGGGAGTGAAAAAAGGACTTGTATTTTGTGGCAAAGTATGGTAAAATAAAATTCCACAGCGAAGGATGCTGTGCGGTGCGGCCATGCGTCGAAGGCGCTCTAAAAAAAAGAAATTCAAAAAAGCCCTTGACAAACAAAGCCGAACATGCTATAATAAGCAAGTCGCCAGTCAGACGGCTGGCGGGCACAGGACCTTGAAAATTGAACAATATCGAATACTTGTAACGGAACCTTTTTACAGTGTTTTGGAACACTTGAAAATTCCAAAGAAGTAATTCACAGGACGCAAGCGATT